>JBILGG010000009.1:0-13869 GCA_044351165.1 Candidatus Caenarcanales bacterium
GGTCTTATCTGCGGTATTAACAAGCCTAGGAAATCAAACCTTATCAAGAGCTGAATCCGTGTTAAATAGTGAACACCCTGATAAAAACTGGCTTACAACCCAATCGTCATTTTTAAGAAAACTAGATGATGATCTTCAAACCTTACCAAGTGATACCACCAGAAGCCAACAATTTATACAAGCATTAAAAAACGCTCTAATTCCTGTTATCAAAAACTTCCTAGAAAGTAAAGCAGATACAAGATCGGCAGCTAATAATGCAAAAAATAATCTTACTAACAACAATACTAATATTAAAAAACTAAATGTACTAATAGGCACTGATTCTAGTTTTGAATTCGGCTCTGGCAGCCTGGATTCTGACTTGAGCCAAATTGAATCAGATTTAGCAGAATTAATGAATCCTGAATCGATTAATATTAATAGTAATAAAATCAGCAAAGCTGGACTTGAAGATACTAAGGCATTTTTAGAAAATACTGCTCGCAATCTCCAAGACTTAATTCTAAATCCCCCAGAAGACAGTAATATAGATGATTTACAACAAAAACTAAGTAAAGTTTACGATCTTCTTTATGGCGATAACGGCAATTCTTCAAATCCAGAGAGCGGCAGTATCTCAGAAAGGTTTACTAAATTTACTAACGATGTAGATTCAGCGTGCTCTGATAGACCTAATAATATTGATAAATTAACTTATCTCAATTCTAAACAAGCAAATCTTATTAATGACTATAAAACTGCTCTTGTGAATTTTAGTAACGATATTACCGATATTAGTGATAATGAGAAATCAAATATTGAAACATCTTTTAAAAATGCCATGGACAGTGCTTCTTATGATTTAGATGGTGATGGTGTAGCAGATCCCGGACTAGATAGTGATCGCAATGGTGTTAATGATTTTATGGATTTAAAGAATTTAGCAAATATGATAAGCGGAAGCAGCTCTTCTCTGGCTAACACGTTGCAAAACGTTTTTGGAACAGATACTGAATTAAAAAACGGCGGAAAAGCTATAGGTATTAGAAGATTAATAATGATGATGTTTTTATTTTCCATATTGGAAGCTGGCGATTGGGATTACCAACGACAAGAAGCTGACGTGAGTAGATACATGGTTACGTAAACTAGGTCAAGGTACAAGAAACCTGATTAATAGCAGCTTTTATAAGACCCAAAAATAATGGATGAGGCTTACCTGGTCTGGATAAAAACTCTGGATGGAATTGACAAGCAAGGAAGTAAGGATGATCTTTTAGCTCGACTATCTCAACAAGCTCGCCATCTGGAGATAAACCTGAAATCTTCAAACCGGCATCCTCAAGGGGTTTGCGGTAGTCATTATTAAATTCGTAACGATGACGATGACGTTCTGAAATAATACCGTCAGCAGATCTTTCAGCTTGATACAAATCATAAGCGATAGTACCAGGTATAAGCCTGCAAGAATAGGTCCCCAAGCGCATTGTAGCGCCTTTGCCTTGAACGGATTTTTGGGCTTCCATAAGATGAATAACAGGATTAGAACTACTAGAATTAAACTCCACACTATTAGCGTCTTTTAAGCCCAGCACATTACGAGCATATTCAATAACCACACACTGCAAACCAAGACAAAGACCCAGAAGCGGCTTTTTATTAAGGCGCGCCCACTCAATAGCAATAAGCTTACCTTCAATTCCCCTGTCACCAAACCCGCCAGGGACAACGATCGCATCAAGGCCGCGAAGATTTTCTTCTGCTTTTTGCATAGAAGTAAGATCATCTGATAAAACCATTTTTAAATCCACGCCATAACCTTGGCTCGCGCAAGCATGAATAATAGACTCATTGACAGAAATATAAGCGTCAGAAAGTTTTACATACTTGCCAACAAGCCCAATTTTTAGAACACCCTTTTGAGGCTCGATAATTTTGTGGACTATATCTTTCCACACACTCAAGTCAGGGACTTGGTTTTCGAGATTTAGTTTTTCTAAAATTCTAGAAGCAAGTCCTTCGTTTTGCATAACGACAGGCACTTCATAAATACTTCTACAATCTTTGCTTTCGATAATACAACTGGAAGGCACGTCTGTAAACAGACTTAGCTTTTCGCGCAGAGACTTAGGCACATTCCTATCAGAGCGCAAAACTAAAACATCAGGCTGAATACCTTTAGATCTTAGTAACTCCACGCTATGCTGAGTAGGCTTGGTTTTGAGTTCATCAGCGGCTTTTAGGTGCGGGACAAGAGTCACGTGGATATAGGCTGTGTCGTTTTTGGAGACATCATTTTTGAATTGCCTAATAGCTTCAATAAAAATAGAACTTTCTATATCACCGACTGTTCCGCCCACTTCTACAATCAAAATCTCAGCGCCAGTGCTTTCCGCCGCTTGCCTAATTTTTTCTTTTATTTCATTAGTTACATGCGGAACCATCTGCACTGTAGCTCCCAAATAATCACCCTTCCGCTCTTTGGAAATAACATCTAGGTAAATTCTTCCAGAAGTCACACTGTTAGACTGTTTGAGATTAGTGTTTATAAACCTCTCGTAATGACCGAGATCCAGATCGGTCTCAGCGCCATCCTCAGTTACAAACACCTCACCATGCTGATAAGGGTTCATAGTACCGGGATCGACATTAAGGTAAGGATCTAATTTTTGGATAGATACTTTATAACCGCGAGCTGTTAATAAATTCCCCAAAGAAGCGGCTACAATGCCTTTCCCTAAGCTACTTACAACTCCACCAGTAACAAAAACATACTTCTTCATAACTAACTCATCTGCGGGACTTTAATAGCTGTATCCTCGGAATCTGGAGCATTAGCTAGCATTTTTTCTTGCAGTCCACTATATATAACAATATCCTCTCTGAGTGCTTTTTGATTTTGAACCGCACCTAACATTGGCTCAACGCCTTGAGTGTCTAATTCTTGTAACTGCTCGACATAAGCGAGAATCTGATTAAGATCTTTAGAATATTTTTCTATCTCCAGATCCGAAAGACTTAATCTTGCCAATTTTGCTATATGTTTTACTTGATCTATCGATAAGCTCATAATTTAAAATTTTATCACAAATAGGTAAATCAGGCTAAAACCCTGGATTCAAGTGCTTTTGAGAGGGTTATTTCATCTGTATAATCCAGATCCGCGCCCACAGGCAGACCGTGCGCCAAGCGAGTTAGTTTGATTTCTATATTTGATAACTTTAACTCGAACTGCAATTCTAGTAAGCGTTTTATATAAAGCATGGTGGCCTCACCTTCGGTGCTCAAACTGATCGCTAGAATTATTTCGATATGATCAAAACCAGAATTATAATCCTGCATATTAGTCAAACGGTGTAAAAGCGCACTAATATTAAGATCATCAGCCCCGATGCCGTCCAACGGCGAAATAACTCCGCCCAAAACATGATAAAGACCATGATAATCATGAGTGCGCTCAAGAGCCGCCAAATCTTTTACAGATTCAACTACGCAGATTTGATATTTATGCCTACGTGGATCCAAACAAATTTCGCAGATTGGATTAGAGGTCAGATTAAAACATTTGGAGCAGTATTGGATTTTTTCTTTAGCGTCTCTTAAAACTCGCACAAATTTTTCTACTTGCTCTGGAGTTTTTTTAAGTAGCGCAAAAGCCATTCTCTGAGCGGATTTGGGACCGATGCTAGGAAATTTACGGAATTCTTCAATCAAGTTAGCTAGCTCTTTGGTGTACTCCATTGCTAAACCTAAAGACCTATACCCTTAGAAATTTTTTCAAGCCGTTCTTTTGTGATATTACTTGCTTGGGTACTTGCGCTTCTTAACGCTTGCAAAATTCCTTTTTCAAGAGCAGGTAATCCTTGCGCCAAGAGCTCTGGCTTGATTTTAACTGAATGATACTCGCCTTGAGCATTCATAAAAACGACAACATTACCATCCTTAGACTGACCTTTAATTTCGGTGTGAATCAATTCTGCTTGGGCTTTTACTAGATCTATTTGTAGATCCTGAGCGGCTTGCATAGCTTTTTTGAGATCGTTTTTATCCATAGTTAATTACTGACACACGGCGCACTCTTCATAATTGCCACCACTAGTTGAAGTGCCGACTTGCCTTCTAACTGAGGTACTGTCGATCGAATCTGCTTCAATAACCGATTCTGATCTTAGGTAATAAAGAGTTTTTACTCCAATCTCATGCGCTTTTAGATGCACTTCATTTAAAAATTTACCGCTAATCGGAGATTTGAAAAACAAATTCAAAGACTGAGCTTGGCAAATATAAGGCTGTCTGTCACCCGCTTGCTGAACGAGTTCCATCATATTAAGCTCATAAGCTGTTTTGAAGACTTTTTTCTCTTCGTCACTCAAGAAATCTAAATGCTGAATACTGCCTTTATATTCAATAATACTTCTCCAAATTTCTGGCTTGTTTTGTCCTTTTTTAATGAGAAGCTCTTCCAAGTAAGGATTCTTCACCAAAAAACTACCGCTTAAAGTTTTTTGTAAATAAGCATTGCCTGCGATCGGCTCTATACAAGGGCTCGCACCGCCGCAGATAACCGAAATATTAGCAGTAGGCGCGATCGCCATCACATAACTATTACGGCGAGTACCGCCATCAGGGCAAGGACCGCGCTCAAGACCCAGTTTCTCACTAGCTTTTATAGCGTTTTCATGAATCGCTTTAAAAACTATTTTATTAAAAGATCTAGCCGCCACACTTTCAAAAGGGATAGCATTTTTCATGAGCATACCATGATAACCCATCACGCCTAAACCGATAGAACGCTCTTGCTTAGCTGAATACACCGCTCGCTTGTAATCACGGGAATCAACGTGCTGAATAAAATTATCAAGAATATTATCCAAGGCTTTTACAGCAGTATAAATGACAAATTCTTTGTCTTTTTCCCACTCATCCCACTTCTCTAAATTAAGCGAACCCAGACAGCAAACAGCCGTGCGCTCACGGTTGGTCGGCAAAGTAATCTCTGAGCAGAGATTAGATTGATTCACCATAAGTCCTTTTTCGCGATGATGCTGAGGAACAGATTTGTTTACTGTATCCAAAAACATAATATAAGGCTCGCCGGTCTCCACGCGGTTTTTGAGGATTTTTTTCCAGAGATCAAAAGCATCGATACTGCGATCAACAGTGCCAGTATGCGGGCAACGCAACTCAAACTTAGTCTTAGCGCGCACTGCACGCATAAATTCATCAGTAACAATAACGCTATGATGTAGATTTAGACAGCGTCTATTCTCATCACCACCAGTCGGTCGGCGAATATCAACAAACTCTTCTATATCAGGGTGATCAATGCGCATATAAACAGCCGCCGCACCTCTACGGGTATTGCCCTGAGAAACCGCCAGGGTAGCGCTATCCATAACTTTTAGAAAAGGTATAGTCCCTGAAGAAGTGCCGCCTGTTGATAGTTTAGAATTATGGCCGCGCACATTTGACCAGTTAGTACCGATCCCACCGCCGCCTTTTGCCAAAAAAGCATTTTCTTCATAAGTTTTAAAAATATCTGAAATCGAGTCACCGACTGTGTTTAAAAAACAGCTAATCGGAGCTCCGCGGCTGGTTGCTGAATTAACCAAAATAGGAGTAGCCGGCATAAACCAATTTTTCGACATTAGGTCGTATAAATCTTGCGCGAGTTCTTTATCACCGCGCGCAACACCAGTAGCGACTCTGGCAAAAAATATTTGCGGGTCTTCGCAGATTTCACCTTTAGCATCTTTTAAAAAATAACGATCGCGCAGGGTCTCAAGTCCAAAAAAAGTAAGCTTAGAGTCGCGCGTATAATCAAGCACCACGCTTTTTTGTACACCTTTATCGCCGCGATACTGAGGCGAGTCCCAACTAGATTTTTGTCCAACTTTTAATTTAATCTGATCCAAAAGTAAATCGCGGGCACCATCTATATCATTTGCCGAAAGAGCATCAACTATAGTTTTGTGTTGAACAGCATTTTGCTGATTAGATTGCTGGTCGATTTCGGGCCTTTGTATTCCTAGTGCTTGTTGTTGGATCATATATTTGTGCCTTTTGATGATGGGGTACGCTAGATCTAGCGTCTAGAACCTAAGTTAAAAATCTAACATAGTCATCAAGACTGTTTTTAGACTTTATCTCCGGAGCTATAAAGCATATGATAATTCCATTTGCAGGTATTGTCTACGAATCTACCATTTGGAGACATTGTCTACGAATCTGCCCCTTGTCAAGATAAAGCACCGGATTGCCGGCTATTATCTACCATTCGAAGACATTGTCTACGAACCTACCCCCTTGTCAAGATAAAGCACTAGATTGTCGGCTATTATCTAGTCCCGAGGATAATTCGTAGACAATGTCTGCAGGAGTAAGATAAGCGCTTAAGCCCTTAACTATTTTTTTTGTTCGGGATAAGCTAAAATTAATCTAGTTAATATAAGTCTCTCTTGCATAATAGAGAAGGCTGAATTAGTCTTAAACTGAGGAGCAATTTGGAGCCCGAAGCGTCTAATTAGATATATAAACACTAGATCTAGTAGCAATACAAATCAAAATGAGAATAAAAGAAATAGAGCTGGATAATTTTAAAAGTTTTGGTGAGAAAACTACCATTCCTATTCTTGATGGTTTTACGGCCGTTTCTGGTCCTAATGGTTCTGGTAAATCTAATGTTATCGATTCTTTGATGTTTGCGCTTGGACTTACAAGCACCCGCACCATGCGCGCCGAAAAACTAACAGACCTAATTAATAATCTAACCGGCAGACCTGAGTGCGCGGTAAAAGTTATTTTTGTAAATGAGCAAACTAACGAAGAAGTTTCGATACTCAGAAAAATTCGCGTCAAAAAAGACGGTTACGATTCAAAATATTTTTTAAACGATAACCCATCGACGCTAAGAGAGATTCATGATCGCCTCGCGCGCTACAATATCAGCCCCAAAGGCTACAACGTAGTCATGCAGGGCGATGTAGCTTCTATTATCAGCATGAATCCTGTCGATAGAAGAAAAATCATTGATGAGATCGCCGGCGTTGCTGAATTCGATAGAAAAATAGAACTCGCTGGAAATGAATTGCAGATTGTACTTGAGAGAATCGAACAACAAGAAACCATTCTTAAAGAATTGCAAGATCGACTAGATCAGCTCCAGCACCAGCGAGAGCAAGCACTAAAATATCAAGAGCTAAAGGCTAAACGCATCGAGCTTGAACGCCAGTTTCTTGCTGTGCGTATCAGGCAAGTAAGAAACGAAAAACAAAAAACAGAAGGTGAGCTTGAAGATCTAAAAACTCTAAAAAACAATCTCCAAACGGAGCAAATCGAAATCAATGAACAGATGTCAACAGCTCAAGCAGAGCTCAATCGACTCTCAAAAGAAATCGAGGAGCTGGGCGCTGGAAAAGAAAAATTTTTGCAAGGCTCTAAAGAAGAACTAAAAGAAACTATCGCCCGCGAACAGAGCACTCTTGAATACCTGGATAAACAAATCAAGGACGAAGAGCAAGAACAAGAAAATATAAAAAACGAAATCAAAGAACTAAAAAGGTCTCTAAAAAATATTGAATTTAAATCGCAAGAATTCACTCAAGAAATCATCTCCATCAGAAAAAATATCAGCGAAGAAGAACTGCGCTACGAAAATCTCCAGCAACAAATCATCAGCAAAAGTAAAAACAGCAACCTTAGCACCCAGACAGTAATTGAGACTCAAGATCGCATCAGCGAACTTAAATCCCAAAAATCAAAACTCGATGAACAAAAAGCCAGGCTCGATGAAAAAATTAATATACTCAGCCAGGACATCACCAAACACAGGCTGGAAGCAGAAAGCATAACTGGCAAGATTCAAGCCCTCCAAACTAGTTTTGATACAGTAGGCGGAGTAGATCTAAAAGAAGAAATTAATTTTACCAGCAGAAATATCCAAACTCTAAAAGAAGAAGCTCGAGACACAAAAACTGAAATAAATAATCAAGAACTCAAGCTCCGTAAAGTAGTCAGCGAGCTAGCCAAGTTAGAAGGCCAAGAGCAAGCGGCATCAGCGGCGGGTTTTGGCAAGGCTGTCGAGCTAGTTCTTAAAATCGATGGGGTTCACGGGACACTCGCTCAATTAGGCAGAGTAGAAGGTGAATACCAAATGGCGGTAGAGACCGCGGCTGGAGCGAGGTTGAGAGCTGTTGTCGTGGATGATGACTACGTCGCGCAAGAAGCGATCGAATTTTTACGTGAGAAAAAAGCTGGCAGAGCGACTTTCTTGCCGCTCAATAAAATGCGCGCAGGACAAAGTTACCCCTTACCAAAGGAAGCTGGGGTCATTGATTGGGCTATTAATCTTGTACTGTTTGACGAAGAGTATAAAGATGCTTTTTCATACGCTTTTGCTGATACTTTAGTGGTGAAAAATCTCGAAGTGTCTCGCAAGCTAATTGGGCGTTACCGCATGGTCACAGTCCAAGGTGATCTAGTCGAGCGAAGCGGCGCTATGACCGGGGGCGAGGCTGTAAAATCCAATATCCATTTTGGCGCTGATACCGAAAGAGAAAAGGTTAGATTAGAAGAACAACAAAAAGAATTAGAGAGCTTTATAAAACAACTAAAAGAAGAATACTCTAATTTAGAAACTCAGCTTGAAGAAAACCAAGAGAAGCTTGAAAAGCTAAGAGATAAGCTCAGCTCCATGCAAGCCAAAAGCGGGATTTCTGAAGCTCAATTACAAAGCCTGCAAGAAGCCTACCAAAAAGAAAAAGAAAAACTCACGATCTGCGCGAGCCAAATTGAAAATATTAGTCAAGAAAAAGAAAAAATCGACCAAAAAATCTCTAGCTTTGATAATAAAATCCAAGCCGAAGAATCCGGTCTGCAAGAGCTTGCCGGCGAGATGAAGGATTCTAAGCTGGAATCCATTATTCAAGAGAGCCGTGAAATTGAAGTAGAAGTCAAACGCTACCAAACCATGCTCAATAACGTGATTAATGAATCAAAAAGCCTTGAAGTAGAAAAAAACTTTAATAATCAAAATATCGATAAGCTCGAAGCTAAGATCACAAGCTCTCAAGCCGAAGTATCTACACTAACAACTAAAAAACCTATCCATCAAGAATTAATAAATGAATATAGCTTGAAGCTTCAAGCCATCGAAAAAGAGATCGAAGAGCTAAAAGCCTTACTGCATGAGCATCACAGCCAAAGAGATTCGATCTCTGATAGCCTCATTAAGCTCGGTCAACGCAAAGGTGAGGTTTCTAGCACTATCGAATCAACAGCTATCAAAATCGTGGAAAACAAAAAGCGCTTAATTACTGTTAATGAGCACTTGAGCCAACTTCTTGAGGAGTTAAAAGAGCATCCTGAACTTGAAGAGCTGGATCTTCCAGAAGAAGATATTTCTAAATTGCAAGCCGAGCTTACAAAAATCGAAAAACAAATGCGCGCCATGGAGCCTGTTAATATGCACGCAATTCATGAATACGAAGAAGTTAATATCAGACGCGAAGAGATAGTCAGCAAGCAAGTTACGCTTGAAGAAGAAAGGCAAATGCTACTTGATAAAATCAATAGCTACAAAAATGAAAAACAAAACGCATTTTTGGAAAACTTCAATAAGATCGATACTTATTTTAGAGAAATTTTTGCTGACCTATCATTCGGGCAAGGAGAGCTTATTCTAGAAGATCCAGTAGAAATATTTAATGGCGGACTCATTATAAAAGCTCAGCCGCGCGGCAAAAAGATGCAAAGACTAGAAGCTATGAGCGGAGGAGAAAAATCGCTAACAGCCTTGAGCTTTTTATTTGCGCTCCAGCAGTGCAACCCAGCACCTTTTTATGCTTTTGATGAAGTGGATTCCGCTCTCGATGGAGTTAATGTCGATAGACTTGCTCACAAAATCAGAAGAAATTCTCATGACGCCATACGCAATAAAACCACTCAGTTTTTGGTAGTAACTCACCGTAGACCAATGCTAGAACAGTCTGATAGAGCCATTGGCGTATCAGTAAATAAACGAGGCTTCAGCAAAGTGATTGGCGTGCAGAACATAGATCATAGCGATCAAGAAGGAGAGCTTGTTACTGCTTCATGAAACAACAAAAACTAGCATCTATAAACAAGCAAGAGTTCTACAGCCAGGGCATGGATGTTTTTGAGAATGATCTGGATCATATAAAAGCTAATCTAGATGACGCTAGCCTTGAAATTCTAGTAGATATGGCTAAAGAAGGAGATCTAGATCCTTGGGACATTAATTTAGAAAAAGTAACCTCTAAATACTTAAGTGCCATAAACCAAAACCCAACTGACTGCCTAAAAGAAGCTGGCAGAGCGATTTTTTATGCTTCTGTTTTGCTCCGTATGAAAAGTGATATTTTGGCGATGCAAAGTAGCGAAGCGCTTAATATCGGCATCCACAAAGAGCTTGACGATAACTATCTTCTTGAAGAAGAGCTCGCCAATAACCAAATCAAACAAATTACTTTTAATGATCTTGAAGCGGCTATCCGTAGAAAATATATCCAAAAAGCCAAAAGGTTTAGAAGACTTACTTTAAAAGATTTGATTCAGGCTCTGCAAGATGCTAAAGAAGAAGAAGAAAACCGCATTTACCGCAAGCAACAAAGGCTTTTTGATCTCGAGAACTACAGTATTATCGCTCCTGAAGTTGGTGATGATATTATGGAATTGACTCACGCAGAGAACTTAGAAGCGGCTATTGAAAGGCTCAATATCATTCTCCCTGAGCACATTGTAGATGGGGACAAGCTAGAATTCGAATCAATAGTAAGGATGCTTGGTTGCTGGTCTAATGCTTTTTTAGCAATTTTATTTTTGGCACACGAACATCAAATCGAATTTAAGCAAGAAAATTTTTATGGGGAGCTATGGATACATGAACCAGAATCAAAACGAAACTAAACTAGATGCTTCTTTAAGCCAAGAATTTGAAAAAACTCTTGAGGAGATAAATAAATTTATTCCTAGTACAGGTTTTGATTTTGTTGTCGATCAGCCAGAAAATCTAAAAAGCGAAACGCAAGAGCTAAACCAATCCCCAAAAGAGTTTGAACAAGAAAGCCTAAACATAAAACATATTATCGACGATGCCAAAAAAACCAAAATCAAAATCCTAAAATCAAAAATCGAAGCTATTTTATTTTTGAGTGATAAGCCAAGAGGTGCAGAAAGCATCGCCCAGCAAGCAGAAGCAGATCTCGACCTCGTTAGACAATGCTTATCTCAGCTTGTACAAGAATACGAAGAGCGAGACGGAGGTATTATTATAGATACTTCTGATGGCTATTGCATGCAGATAAACGATCAATTCGAGGATCTAACTGAAAATATTCTACCTATTGAATTAAGAACAGCTGTCTTGAGAACCCTCTCCACGATTGCTCTTAAAGAGCCAATGCTCCAAAGCGACCTAGTCAAAATTCGCGGTGGTGGAGTTTACGAACATGTTAAAGAACTAATAGATATGGGGCTTGTGAAACGCACTAAAGATGGCAATTCAAACATTCTGCATACTTCTAAATATTTCACTGAAAATTTCAAACTCTCTCAAAACGGGATCGAATTGCAGACTATCTTGCGCAAAGCGGCTCCTAGTGAAGTAGAATTTATTAGACCTAGCCAAATCAGCGATAGTGAAGAAGAAATTACCGCCTAATGCAAACTAAAGAAACTATTTGGCAAGAAAGAATAAAGCTTTGGGAAGGATTAACTGATTTTAGATATATACTTCTTGAGCTACTTAGTAACGACATTAGTAAGCTTAGCCAAGCCAGTCTGGATATGCTTTTCCCAGGATACGAACTAAAATTGCAAATTAATCGCAAACAATTTTTACTAGGCGAGCTTGATAAACAGCTCAAGACTCTTATGCCAGGATCGGATTTGTTTTTGGAAATTCAAAATCAAAGGCAACAGCTTGAATTACTAGACGATGAAATCATACTAAAAAAAGAAACAAAAGAATTTAACTATGAGTTTGTTCTTAAAAGTAGGAATCAAATGGTTAATTTGTTTGGGTTTGTAAAAATCACCAGTAAAAAAAACAAACGTCACCGCGGTCTATTAAGCTGGCAAAGCGATAGAAGAAATCCTATTTTATTTTTAGCAGAACTCTGTCCTGATTCCAGTCTAGAACAAGAAAAAATTTACTTTCATATTAATCTCGGTCAGCCAGATGGTCTTGCTGTTATTGAAGAGCTCGATGACTCTTATCGCTGGACTCACTGCATGGAATCTGAATACCCCGAACTTATAAAAGCTGAATATGGAGCGGTCTCCATGGATAAAATCAGCAAACATATTAGGCTGGAAGACGGCAATATACCAGCGGCGATGGCTCTTTCAAAAGCCGAAAAACTAAATGAACAGGGAATCACTGTGCTAGAGAATAATGTAACGCTCATGCAGATGTATAAAGCTGATTTACAGGCTTTACCATTTGATTATTAAGCGGATCCCGCCTCAAAACTTCGTTTCTCAGCGAATCCTTAAACGCCCTAGGATAATAGGTTTTAATATAAAATATATCTATGTTTGAAAATATTTCAGAAAGTCTAAAATCGCGCGCACAAAAAATAAAGCTGATCGGTTTTGACGTAGATGGAGTTTTGACTGACTCATCTGTTTACATCAATGAAGAAGGCGAGGTCTTTAAAAAGTTTTGTTCATTAGATGGATACGGGCTTAGATTGGCGATGAAATTTGGAATCAGAGTCTGTATTATATCCGCTCGAAAAAGTCCTAGTGTGCATAAACGCTTTCAGGGGTTTGGTTTTGAAGATGATGTTTATACTGGCTCGGAAGATAAATGGGGCATTATGCAAACAGTAATGCAAAAATATAATATTGCTCAAGATGAAATTGCTTTTATTGGAGATGATGCTCTAGACGTGCCTGTTTTAGAACAAGCAGGGCTATCAGCCTGCCCGCCTAATTCACATTTTAGTGTCAAAAAACATATTCACTATATTACCGATAATGCCGGCGGACACGGCTCAGCAAGAGAGTTTGTGGATTTGATACTTTATTGCCAAGGGAAAATTCCTAATAATTAAAATTAAAATGCTAAAATATTAGTAATGAAGATTGCTACAAGTCAATCAAAAATTCTAATCCTCGATTTTGGATCTCAATACACGGAGTTAATCACCAAGCGGATTCGCAAGCTAAAAGTTTTTTCAGAAGTTAAAAATTTTGATTATCCTTATGAAAAGATTCAGCCTGCAATAGACGCCGGAGAAATATCAGGAATTATATTTTCAGGCGGACCTAATAGTATTTATGATCAAGAGGCTTTATTATGCGACCCGAGGATTGTTAATTGCCAAGTACCTATCTTGGGTATTTGTTATGGTATGCAGCTTATCGCTCACCAGCTTGGCGGAGAAGTACAAAAAGCTCAACTAAAAGAATACGGAAAATCTTCATTAGAAATAACCAAAAACGAAGGTATTTTCCAAAACATAAAAACCTCAAACACGACGGCCTGGATGAGTCATGGCGACCATGTAACTCGCATCCCTAGTGGTTTTCAAGTGACTGGCAAAACTGATAACGCTGAAATCGCTGCTTTTGAAAATCCTGATCTAAAGATTTATGGACTACAGTTCCATCCTGAAGTAGAGCACACCGAAATGGGCGATGTGATTCTTGAAAATTTTGTTTTAAACATTGCAAAAGCTCCCAGAGACTGGAATATGCATAATTTTATGGAGCAAGAAATTATCAAAATCCAAGAAAAAGTAAAAGATAAAAAAGTTTTACTTGCTCTATCTGGCGGCGTGGACAGCTCAACTCTTGCTTTTCTGCTCAAAAAAGCTATTGGCGATAATTTGGTTTGTATGTATATTGATCATGGTTTTA
>JBILGG010000011.1:0-13566 GCA_044351165.1 Candidatus Caenarcanales bacterium
TAGAAAACACTATTGCTGGTGCTACTGGAATAATCTTTAATGTAACTGGTGGAAGTGACCTTACTTTACATGAAGTTAATGAAGCGGCTGAGTCAATCTATGACGAGGTTAACGAGGATGCTAATATCATCATCGGTGCGGTTGTAGACCATAGAATCCAAGGAGAAATCCAAATCACTGTGATTGCAACAGGTTTCAAAGCTGTAGAAAACAGAGAAGTGCCAAAAGTAGCAGCGGCTCCATCAAAAGAAAGAACACCTTTCTATTTGAATTTCGGTAGTACTTTTAATACTGCTCCTGGTGCTAAGCCTGGTACTAGTTCTAGTATCGCTTCAAAACCACAAATGAAGCCTAATACAGCTAGTCCTAATAATCTCTTTTTCTCTGGAAAAGATTCAAGTATCGATAAGTCCACAATAAAAGCAAAAGTTACAGGATCTTCTTTTGGTTCTGCTTCTGAAACCAGCTCAGAGATGAAGGTTCGTGAGCCAGAGTCATATCAAGCTCCGCAACCAAGCCCTAAGTTTGTGGATTCTCAAGTAGATATCCCTGACTTCTTAAAAGTCAAAAAGTAAAAAGCTTAGTGCTTTAGATGCTCTATAAGCTATCTTTTTTATGTTTAAATCTTTTTGTGGCGGCTAGTTTTTTTAGCCCCACTTTGAGATTAGTTTTTTTAATTCCAGGTTTTTTATTTTGGATACTTGCAATTATTTTTTTTGCGCAAGACAGAAACAAGTTAGTTCTAAAAAGTTTTTTAAGCCCATTAAGTTTAATTTTTCTATTTTTTGTACTAGTAAATTTTTTATTGAAAGCCTTTTATGAAGAGGGTTTTATGGTGGCAATAAAAACTCTTTTTAGTAGTTATTTACAATGGTTTTGGATGATTTTTTTCTTGGAGTTTTATTCAAGTGGGGATGAATTAAAAATCAGTCCAGTTAAAATTTTGAGCTATACGACTTCTATTTTTGCAAGTGTTTTAAGCTTTATAATAATTTTGCAGTTTTTGGGTTTAGTACCATTCGCAGGAAGGCATTTGGGGATTTTATCTCAGCCTTTTACGAGTTCTGGAATTTTGCTCTGTGCTTTATTTATTACTCTTAGTCTTTTGCCGAGTGATTTTAGCTTTTGTCGATCTAGTAGGATGCTTTCTAGATTTGGTTTTTGGGTGCTTGGTATTAGTGCCTTCCAAATAATTGCGATTTTATTTTTAGGGCAGTTATCATCATGGTTTGGTTTAATATTAGGACTTTTGGTTTTTATTAGTTCTACCAGGCTTTTTTCTAAAAAACAAATTTTTGCAATGGCATTGGTGCCTCTTTGTTTATTGACTCTAGCTTATAATGTATCTCCTAGAATAAAAACTAAAATTGATCGTTTAAGCAGTTTTGAACATCTTGTCGAAAATAAAAGTATTCAATGTCGTTTTGAGATTTGGAAAATAAATTATCTACTTTGGCTTGAAAAACCGATTCTAGGCTTGAAAAAGATAATGCCATATAATTGTGTCTTAAGCTCCAAAAGACCCGCTACGCGAATGACTCATGCTCATAATATATATCTTCAAAACTTATTTCATGGGGGTTTAGTTAGATTTACAGCTTGGATAATATTCTTTTTAACTTTATTATTTAATTTACTGAAATTCCGTTCTACCTGGTCTATCCCTTTTTTAAGCGGCTTTTTAGCCTTGAGCTTAGAGGGGTTTTTTGAGAATTGGTGGGGTGATAGTGAGGTCTTAACACTATTCTTTCTTATGATGTTAATCTTTAATAATAGGGCTAAGAGTGCTTGTTTGAAATCTTAAACGATCTTGAACTTAGGCTTAGCTTGCAATAGTTATGAAAAAAAATTCGATAATATTTTGTTTTATATTTTGTTTATTCGTTTCTTGCGCTAAACAAAGTGGAAAATCTCTAAGCGATGTTAAACCAGTCAATGTAAAATTCGAACCTGTTACTAAAGGCTCATTAAAACAGGATTTTGAGACGGCAGGCGAGCTCAAGGCAGATAAAGAAATCCTAGTCTCTGCAGAAAGAGCAGGTAAAGTAGAAGCTATTTATGTAAAAGAGGGATCTTGGGTAGAACCTGGAACAAATTTAGTAAAAAT
The DNA here is from genome assembly GCA_044351165.1 of Candidatus Caenarcanales bacterium. Lineage (GTDB taxonomy): Bacteria > Cyanobacteriota > Vampirovibrionia > LMEP-6097 > LMEP-6097 > JBEAYS01. Next base: position 2,108 of record JBILGG010000011.1, read on the forward strand.
TAAGGGTGAAGACGTGGATGCTGATCTTGCTAAGGCACGTTCGGATTATGATGCTTACAAGGGTTTATTTGAGCAGGGGGCAATTTCTAAGCAAGAGTTATTAATGTATGAAACTGAATTACGCAAGCACCAATCTTTAAAAGATAACTTAATGACAAAAGCTGTTAGCTCAGGTATTATTGGAGCCGTTCATGTAGATCCTGGGGATTTTGTAAATTTAGGAAGTCCAATTATGGATTTAGTTAAAAATTTTCCTTTAAGAGTAAGTTTTACTATTCCAGAACGATTAGTCACCAAAATCAATCTAGGACAGCTTGTTGAGCTTAATTCAGATGCTAATCCTCAGAAAATTTATAATGCAAAAATTGATTTTATTGCGCCGCGTATTGATCCTCAAACTAGGACTATTCTAGTGAGAGCAATTTTATCTAATCCAGATCAATTTTTAAAAGCTAATCAATATGTCAGAGTAAAAGCGGCGATCCGCAGTGAAAAAGATACTTTGGTGGTTCGCGAAACAGCAATCTATCTTGATCAAGGACAAGAATTTCTCTATTTAGCAATTCCGATGCAGGATATAGCGCAAAAAATTGGTAAAAAAGATCCGATGGGTAATCCTCTGCCAACTCACTTGGCGCGCCGAGTGCCGATTAAAACCGGTCTTAGAGAGCAAGGGAAGGTCCAAATTATAGAAGGCGTAAAAGAAGGCGATAATGTTATTTATGCTGGGCTGCATAGTATTTATCCAGATGCTCAGTTAGTTAAAATTGAGGAGCAAGGTTAAATTAAAGACAAGATTACTAGCTTAGCTGATCTTTCTATTAAGCGACCAGTATTAGCGACTGTGATGTCCTTGCTGATTGTGTTTGCGGGGATTATTTCTTATACTAAACTTGCTGTTAGGGAGTATCCTGATATCGATCCCCCGGTTGTTACTATTACCACTGTTTATCCAGGAGCTAGCTCTAAAGTAATAGAAACAGAAATCACTGATCTTATTGAAGAAGAAGTAAGTGGAGTCGAGGGTATTAGAACATTGGTCTCGTCTTCACGCGATCAAGTCAGTACCGTAGTTGTAGAGTTTGTTTTAGAAAGAGATATCGATACTGCTGCTCAAGATTTGCGAGATAAAATCTCTCGAATCGCTCGCAGGCTTCCAGAGAACGCCGATGATCCTATTATTGCTAAAGCTGATGCTGATGCTCAGCCGATTATGTGGATAGGAGTCAGGTCTGATACTAGAGATTTAATCGAGCTAGCTGAATATGTAGATAAAGAAATAAAAGATTATTTCCAAAACATTCCTGGTGTTAGTAAGGTTATTTTTGGCGGGGAGAGAAGAAGATCCGTTCAGGTCTTACTTGACCCAAAACGCCTTGCTTATTATGGTTTGACGGTATTAGATGTTCAGGATGCTCTAAAGAAAAACAATCTTGAGTTACCAGCAGGGACAATATTAACAACTAGCAAAGAATTTAGTGTCAATGTAAACGCTAAACTAATAACAAAAGAAGATTACGCTAATATCGTCATCAAAGACTCTACGATGCTTCAAAACATTGGAGTCCTAAAATCTTCTATTGTCCGATTAGGAGATGTCGCTGATGTCAGGGTGGGCGCTGAAAATGATAGAAGTTTTGTGAGATTCAATGGCCAGCAGGGTTTTGGGCTAGGTATTGTAAGGCAAGCTAAATCAAATACCGTCGATATTTCTGATAAAGCTAAAAAAATGGTTGATAATCTTCAAGACAAAATTCCTAAGGATATTAGTCTTTGGGTTGGTTATGATGCCGCTCAATTCATAAGGCTAAGTATGGAAGAGCTTTATAGCACTATTATTCAAGCTACTGTTTTGGTACTTTTGGTTATTTTTATTTTCTTACGGAATTTAAGAAGTACTATTATTCCTGGAATAGCAATCCCCATCAGCCTTATAGGCGTTATGGTCGGCGTGCAGGTTTGTGGATTTACTCTCAACCAAATGACTTTACTCGGGCTAATTATTTCTATCGGTATTGTGGTGGATGATTCTATTATTGTTCTTGAAAATATTTATCGATATATAGAAGAAGGTATGGACCCTAAAGCCGCTGCCAAAAAAGGTACTGAAGAAATTACCCTAGCTGTTATGGCGACTACTTTTGTGTTGGTTGCGATATTTTTACCTGTGGCGTTTTTAAGCGGAGTTACTGGGCGCTTACTTTCTGAGTTTGCTTTTTCTCTATGTTTTGCTACTGTTATTTCGGCTTTTGTGTCACTTACTATCGCTCCGATGTTAGCCTCAAAAATGTTCAAACAGATTCAAGAGCTCAAGACCGAACCAAAACAGCATTTATATCAAAAGCTAAAAGACTTTCTAGAGCGCATCCTGACTAAGTTTGAAAAAAACTACGCTGATTCTTTAAAATCCTTTTTAAAAAAACCAAAAGCTTATACCTCAATAGTTTTTATCGTAATTATTGGTTTTGCTCTTGCTGTTTTTAATACCCTGCCCCAAGATTTTATTCCTGATGAAGATAAAGGTAGCTTCCTGATTGTGTTTCAATCTCCTCGAGGAAGTAATCTGGACCTTTTAGATCGTGAAATTAGAAAAGTCGAAAATGTGCTTAGTAATATTCCTGAAGTTAAGACTACAATTGCTGTTGCTGCTTTTGGTAGGGATGCACCTGGCAAGGTAACAGAAGGGATTATTATTGCGCGCTTAGTAGATTGGAAAGACCGGGCTAAAAAAGTTTTTGGTATTATTGGTCCTTTGTATCCGGTAATGTTTTCAATGCCAGATACGTTTAAGCTTCCTATCGCACCTAAATCTGGTCCTGATACGGGTTTTGGGTCACAGCCGATTCAGATCGTCATTAAGAGTAATAATATAGATTTTCTTGTAAAAGCATCTGCTGAAATTACTCGAGAGGCTTTTTCTTTGCCTGAAATTTTGTTTGCTAAATCAAATTTAACTCTTGATAAACCTGAGCTCACTATTGAAATAGACCGCGACAAAGCACTGAGTATGGGCGTTAGCATGGAAGAAATTTCTCGCTCTATAGAGCTTTTATTTTCGGGGGTGGATGTTACAGACTTTAATGAAAAAGGCGAAAAGTATGAAGTGATTCTCAAGCTTCCTCGCTATGAAAAAGAAGAAATTCAAAAACTCGGAGAGTTTGCTATTCGTAATAAAGCTGGCCAACTTATCCAAATTAGTAATTTTATAAAAATCCAACAAACCATTGGTGCTGAAGAACGGAATCACCATAACCGTAAAAAATCTGTAACCATTGAAGCCTCTCCAAAACCGGGTGTTACCGCTCCAAATGGATTATTCGCCCTTGAAAAGCTGATAAGAAACAAAATCAACAAAATGGATAATGTCCCTGCTGATTTTGAAATAGATTTTTTAGGTACATCTAAAGAAGTAAAAGATTCTAGCTCAGCTTTATACTTTGGTTTTTTTGTGGCTTTAATTTTTGCTTATCTTTTTTTAGCAGGACAGTTCGAAAGTTTCGTAAACCCTCTTATAATAATGCTTACAGTGCCGCTTGCGCTTGCTGGTGCTTTATTTGGGATTTGGGTTTTTCAATTCTTCCCATTTTTTACCCAGATTTTAGTATCAATTCTAGGTCCGAGCTTCGCTTGGCTTCCTTATGTAATTCCTCAGTTTAAAGCGGTCAGCTTAAACCTTTATTCACAAGTCGGAATGATAATGTTAATCGGTATCGCTACTAAAAATGGAATTTTACTTGTAGAGTTTATGACTCAATTAATTGAGCGAGGAAACACAGTCTATGATTCAGTTATAACAGCGGCTAAACTAAGATTAAGACCGGTTTTGATGACTGCCCTGTCGACTATGGTAGGTTTGGTTCCGACTGCTCTTGCGATGGGCGTAGGTACAGAATCTCGTCAAGCTCTGGGTGTGGTGATAATTTTTGGAATAGGAATTTCTACGTTGCTTACTTTATACGTTATACCAAGCGTGTTTTATTTATTCGAGTCCCGCAAGCGAACCTAGGAAGCTTTTACGGTGCTGATCTGTTAAACCAAATTTTTCTATCGCCTCAAAATGTTTCTTGGTTCCATAGCCAGCATTCTTGTTCCATCCATAGCCAAGCTTATCATCTAGCCCTTTCATGTAATCATCTCTATTGAGCTTCGCGATATTGCTTGCTGAAGCGATTAGAGCGCTTTTACCGTCGCCTTTTACAATGCTAATTTGTTTTAGCTTAATTATATTTTTTCTACTAGGGTCAGAATCTTCTTCACTAAAAAATAAATCTTCAATATTTTTTTCTTGTATTAATTTTTTTAGGCTTGTACTTAGCTCAGGGATTGCTTTTGGTCCATCGATTAATAAAATCACTTCTTCTGGATATTTATGTTTGATATTAATGTAATCAATTACGATCGACAATAAATTTTCTGCCATAGAAGTCCAGATGCATTTTACTATTCCTTCTTGGTCGATTTTTTTTGCTGGTTGAAAATTAGTTGCATAAAAAATATGAAAATCCTCACTTAGATTAGGTACATCTAGTAAGGCTTTACAAAGGTTCTCTCGCTTTTGATGTGGTACTTTTTTGCTATCTTCAAGAAGCAAGAGATTACTTAAATCACTAAGCTCTTGGAAGCTATCATCTACATCGTCTTCATTGACAAGGGTTGCTGAGTTGTAAAGGTCTTTTGCGCTATAGCTAAGGTGCTGACTACTGACTAGTTCTCTAGATCTTTTTACCTCAGTGAACAATTCATCAGTATTGATGTAAAAACTTGAACAAGAATAAGCGCCCGTGCAGACCGGTCCAGCTACGCACCCACGCCCGACTTCGTCAAATCCAATGAGCAAGCTGGCTTCAGGGCTTTTTGCCATACTCCTAAAAATTTCTTCATCATGATTTATTAGTTTTTTAAAATTATCTATTTCTTCTTGGGATAGATATTCGTATGGAATTCTGCGTCTAGGTTTTTTAGGATTTTCATCTAAAAAAATTTTTCTTTTCTTTTTTTTGGATTTTGCTGTGGACATTAATCAAGATTTGTTGCTAATTCTAGGCGCGCACCAGAAAAAAATTCCAAAAAAAGTTCTTTAAATTCTTTAGAATTTTCCTGACCACACATAATAGTACATGATCTTAGTAGTCTTACATATTTTCGAAATATCTCAAACTCCTCACCAACAAGCTCTGATTCTTTTATACCCACTTTTTGCTTGTTATAAGCGCGCAAATATCTATCACTACCCTTTAACTTGCTAATACAATCTTTTAAATTTGAGGCTAAAGCCTTTGATTTTTGGGCTATTTTGAGTAATACGGGTTCGAGTCTGAGATAAAAATTTTGGTCATAGAATTCTAGTTTTTTATTGAGTTCTTCTAGATTCATTTCTTTTATTATGCCATATATAATGGACTTATGAAGGTATCTTATTTAGGGCCGGAAGGTTCTTATACACACACAGCCGCGCTTAAAACATTTTCATCTGATAAAACTCTTGAGCTTATCCCAGCTCCGACTATTACTAATATTATTCATGACTTGGAAATAGGATTAGTGGATAAAGCTATTGTGCCTATCGAAAATTCTATAGCTGGCGGTGTCGCTGAAACCGTGGATGCTTTGCAAAAATCTGAAAATGTTTTTGTCGTTAATGAAATGGTTTTGCCTATAGATCACTGTCTATTAGCGGTTCCTGGGACTAATCTAAAAAATCATCTTGATGAAATTTCTAAAGTAAGCGCTCATCATATGACTCTGGGTCAGTGTATGGATTTTATTCGCAAGAATCTTGCTTCTGCTGAAATCGAGCCTAGCTCTAGTAATAGTATCGCTGCTAAGCGTCTAAAAAATAAATACGCTGCAGACCAGGATGTCCGCCACGAGGCTGTTATAGCCAGTAGGCATTGTGCTGAAATTTATAATCTTGAGATCATAAGTGAGTCGATAAATGATGCCTCGATAAATGAAACTAGGTTTTGGATTTTGAGTAAGGATATTAATTCAGGAATCAAAACTCCAAAAAACAAAACTACAGTATTGTTTCAAACTAAAGACGAACCAGGAAGTTTGCAGATGATATTAAGAATCTTTGCTATTAATCATGTGAATTTAAGTAGAATTGAGTCTCGCCCCGCTAAAAAGAATCTCGGTGAATACCTTTTCTTGATTGATTTTGATCTACATCGTGATGATCCAAGGTTTGAAGATCTGATGAGGCAAGTAAAACAACATTTTACTTACTATAAGTGGTTAGGTTCTTATTGCAGGATGGCTTAATTATAGATGTCGAGTTTTAGATATAGATTAGTTCAAGTTTTATTGATCCTAGCTTTTTTAGCAATAGCTCTTAGATTGTTTCAATTTCAAATTTTAGAGGGACATAAATACCGCAAAGTCGCTCAAAGAGCTAATCCTGACCTTGTATCACGAGGCGAAATTGTGGACCGTAACCAAAAGGTCTTGTGTATTGATTTAAATAAATATACTCTTGAGTATAATCCGGCAGAAACAAAAGAAGATAGATACCAATTAGCAGCCAGGTTAAGTGAAATAATTGGTTTTAATCGACCAGAGCTTTTGAATAGTAATTCAAGCATGATTCTTGCTCATAATCTTACTAGCAAGCAAGCCCGCTCAATTAGAGCGTTACATTCAAAACTTTTGTATTTAAGAAAAATTAAAAATCGTTTTTATCCTCAAGGGAGTCTAGCGTCGCATATCTTAGGATTTGTTGATATCTATGGTAAGGCACGTCAGGGCGTAGAGTCTAGTTTCGAAAAAGAATTAATCGAAAATTCTACAGAAAAATTTGAAATAAGCATTGATTCTAGATTACAAGTTTTTGCTGAAAACGCCTTAGCTAAACGGATTGAAGACACAAAAGCTAATCGCGGGACTGTGCTAGTCATGGACGTTCATACAGGTGAAATTCTTGCCTGGGCTGTCGAGCCTGATTTTGACCCTAATAAATATTACGATTATCCTTTTGAGCGAACAAAAAATTGGGCTTTAGTTGATGTTTATCAACCGGGTTCAATTTTTAAGATCATAACAGTGTCATCAGCATTAGATTCTGGAACGATAGGACCAGATTATACTTTTAATGACGTCGGTTTTTTAGAAGTCGAAAGATGGAAAATAAAAAATCATGATTATATTCCAGGAAAAACCCCAGCTAAGCTTTTGAGCTTACAAGAATTATTTGAAAGATCATCTAATCCATTTTCAGCTCATTTAGCTCTAAAGATGGGTCCAGCAGTGTTTTACCGTTATATTCGTAAGTTTGGATTTGCCCAAAAAACTAATATCGAGTTAGAGGGTGAAACGAAAGGGATATTAAGAAATTTCCGACAATGGAAAAAATCTGATACGGCAACTACAGGATTCGGTCAGGGAGCTATTTCTGTAACTCCGTTGCAGATGGTAACAGCAGTTAATGTAATCGCTAATGGCGGTTTTTGGGTAAAGCCCACACTTAAAAAAGTTAATCCACAAATAGTTAATGAAAAGAAATCGAATCTAAAACCAGTTATCAAGCCTGAGACAGCTAAATTAGTCGCAAGATTATTAGCGGGGTCCGTAGAACAGAATATAAAACTTAGATATTCTATTGCAGGAAATATTCCAGGACTCAGAGTAGCAGGTAAAACTGGAACAGCAGAAAAAATAAAAGACGGTGGTGGATACTCTAAGAGTCAGACGGTAGCTTCTTTTCTTGGATTTTTTCCAGCTGAAAATCCGCAGTTTATAGTGCTTGCAGTGGTTGATGATCCTAAAGCTGCTGGAGGCTGGGGTGATACAGTTGCTGGTCCACTATTTAATGAAGTGGCTAGTTATGTAAAAGCATTGTATTTATAACTTCGCACAATTTTTTAGAGCATTCTTGGTGGTTTGAAACCCACTCTTGATGAGAGTTAGGGCCTACATAATTAGTAACAGCCACAATAGCACTCCATGGAATCCCAAATTTTTCTGCTGTTCTTGCGATTCCAAATAGCTCCATATTTTCAAGGAGATACTCTTCATCGCTAAAAACAAGATTTTCTTTTTTGCTAATTTCGATACTAACTAGGCAGTGACCGGTTTTGAAGCCAGAAAAAATCTCACTTGCAGAAATAAAATTATTTTTAATCGGACTATAACTTAGATCTAGCTTGGTTCCTAGATTAAGTAGAGCGGTGCTTTTTATAGATAAAATTTCACCAATGCTCAAATTAGTTTTGTAAGATCCAGCAGTTCCCAAAAAAATTATTTTTTGGATTTTAGGATTACTTGTAAGTAATCGACTCAGCTCGATACCAGCATCCAAAAAGCCAATGCCTAAGGGCTGTATAAGGGTATTTTTGTTAGTAAGGCTTGGATTTAAGTCTTTTATTTCTTCTTTCCAAGCGGAGCAAACTAAGAGCATTATATAATTATAGTTTATGAGCAATACTAATATCGATAAAATTGCAGTTATGACAAGTGGCGGCGATTCCCCAGGTATGAATGCCTTTATTAGAGCGGTAGTCAGAGAAGCCTTAGAAAACAAAGTAGAGGTTTATGGTATTTATGAGGGTTACCAAGGTTTAATCGAAAATAAAATCAAATTGATGGATTATGATTCTGTTTGTAATATTATTCAGCGAGGAGGTACTATCCTAAAAACGTCTCGCTCAGCTGATTTCATGACTCCAGCTGGACGACAAATTGCCGCAAAAAACTTAGATAATCTTGGCATTAAAGCTTTGATTTGTTGCGGGGGAGATGGTAGTTATGCCGGCTTAAAAGCTTTTGCAAATAAGCAAGATGGTCAATGGGCTGGTTTGGTTTTGGGCGCGCCTGGGACTATTGATAATGATGTAAAAGGTACTGATTTTACTATTGGCTATGACACCGCCATAAATACAGCGATGCATGCTATTGATAACTTGAGAGATACAGGTGATTCTCATAGTATGCACTTTATTGTTGAAGTTATGGGGCGACATTGCGGAGATATAGCTCGAGCTGTAGGCACTGCTTCTGGGGCTGTTAATGTTTTAATTCCTGAAACAGCTACTAATATTGATGAAATAGTTAATCATATAAGGTCTAAGGGACACAATATTACTGTGGTGGCTGAAGGAGATGAAACAGGCGGAGCTCTAAACCTCGCTAAGATCCTGACAGAGAGGCTTTGCTCAACTGGTGATAAAAACTGTAAGCCTAATTTTAGAGTTTGTATTTTAGGTCATATTCAACGAGGCGGTACACCCACAGCGCGAGATAGGATTTTAGCTCATGAAATGGGCGTCTTTGCCGTCCAGAAAGCCCTTGAGAAGCATAGTTTAAGTGCAGTCGCTTCTCAGGCTGGCAAGCTGGTTTTAACAAATATTTGATTTCTTAATAAAATACTACTAAAGAACTAGTCCATTTAACCGATATAGTTAAATATCTGGGGAGCTTACTTGAGGGAGTAAAAAATGGAAATAAATCAAGTTAGCAAGATGCTGGCTTATAGCTTCGTCTCTGAATTAATCAAATCCAACAAATTAAAGAAAAAAATATTCGTTAACCCAGGGGTACCTGATGATTCAATAGATAGTGTAGATGTAAGTTTTGGAGATCTTGAAGATTACTATAAAAAAGTTTTAACAACTATTGAAAATACACCAGAAATTCGACATTCTATTGTCGATGCTCTAAAAGCCTATCAGGATGCGGGTGGTGATCTAAATGAGTTTTATCCGGCTCGGCTAATAGCCTCTGAGGAGTCACTGCAAAAGAATCTTTTTTTTGATTGATTCTTAACCCTTTCATAACCTCTTAACCGTTTCTTAATGAAACCCATTTGCTGAGTGTGTTTCAAGAGAAAAAATTAAAAAATATTTGTCAATTTAGATTAAGAATAACCCTTATATAGTCACTATGAAAAACGCTGAAACCAAAATTATCGACACTTCAATAATCGAATCAAGATTTATTTTTTCACAATCAATTTCTCAAACTCAAGAAATTATCGATAGTGAAGGCAAAAAACTTGCTTTTCACAGATCTTCAAATGGCAATCAATTTATTTTTGCTAAAGATGAAGAAGGTCATGATGTAGCAGTTGAGCACTGTGTAGATGGTTCCAAGATCTACCATTTGAGCCAAGATAGCAAAGGTCTTCCAGCTATGCATGAGTTTCGTGCTGATGGCGGTGAGGTTATGTATCTTCTTGATGCTGATCGTCGCCTAGAAAAAATCGTCGAAACTAAATTAAATGGAGATAAAGTTAGCACTTGGTTTTATACAAATGAAGTTATTTCTCAAGAACAAAGACAAACTAATGGTATGTTGTTTAGAATTTTCAATTCAGGTTCAAATGCCTTGATTTGGTTGCACACTGATGGAACGGTGACAGCCCATGGATCTGAAGAATTAATCAAAAAACTTAAAAATATTTTTATTGCTTACCTTGATGGTGCAGAATTTTAAACCTGAACTTGTTTGAGTATATCGCCAAGAATTCCGTTTATAAATTTAGCTCCTTCTTCTGTGGAGTATTTACTTGCGATTTTTAGTGCTTCTGAAATAACTACTTTTGGATCAATATCAGCACTTATAATTTCTGAAATTGCAAGCTCGATAATTAGTTTATCTACTTTATACATTCGGTTTATATTCCAAGATTTGGATACATCTTTTATGAGGTTATCAACTTCTTCTCGTTTATTATTGAATTGATCTAATAAAGTTAGAGTAAAATCCTGAATGTCGATGTCGTTATAATGCCAGTAGATTTCTGGTATTTGTAAACTTTCCTTCATAAGAGCGATAGCTTGATAACAATCATCTATGCGATCAAGAAAATCTCGGGTCTGTGGAAGAGGTACTGATCTAGTCCCCTGTTCTAAAGGCTCATTGAGAGGGTGATTGATCTGGTATTCCATCAATGATCTTTCGGTTTTTATAAAAAAAGCTTCGGCTTTATTGAGATTGGAGCGTGCATGGTCAGCAAGCGTGCGAATCCCAGATAGACAAATGGCATGAAAGTCCATTTTAGAAAGTTTATTAGCAAATTTTTCAGGGTTCTGTGGCAGTTGGAAAAGTGCTAAAAACGCTAATTCCCTTGCCGCACTGCGTTTTTCCATTACCTCATCATAGTAGCAAGTCTTAAGATTTTTTATTGCAAATTTAATATATAATTTAATTGAGAAAGGTTCTCAATTATGAAAAAAACCTTAGCAAGCATAAAACTCAATAAAATCAAGCCTTCTGAGCGTTTTTCAATCCTAAAAATCCCTGATGAGATCAAATACGAACTAATTAGGTTAGGAATCAGCCAGGGAGATACTTTAGTTTGTGTGGCAAAAATTCCCTTCGGGCCAGTGGTTATTCAAAAAGATTTGCAAGAAATAGCTATTGGGGCTAAGTTTGCTAGTTTGATAGAGGTAAGTCAAGAAAACTAATTATGCCAGCACTAGTCCAAAAAGCAATCAAAGTCGCACTTGTGGGCAATCCCAACG
>JBILGG010000137.1:0-4409 GCA_044351165.1 Candidatus Caenarcanales bacterium
TCACCTGGTTTACACCATAAAAGAACTTATTAAATATATAAAAGAAATTTTAGACACGCATTTTAGGCAAGAAGAAGAAAGTTTTTTTTATCAGTTACTTGAAATTAAGCCAGAATCAAAAGAATTAATCACTCGATTACTAGAAGATCATAAAGCCATCAGAATTAAACTAACGGCTCTTGAAAAAAACTTCCTAAAGTTCCAAGGAGCTTATGAATTGGGCGTTTCAGAGGGAAGTGACTACAAGCAAAACCTCTTGTTTCCAGCTTATAACTTAATTGGCACCATTAATCACCATGCCGAAAGAGAAGATAGAGAAATCCTTAAAACATCAATCCTGGACTGAGTTTAGAGGGCAATTCAAGATTTTCGGTTTCGACAGAAGCCACTGGATAAGTGCAATAGTCAACAGCAAAATATCCGCTTGGATTAAAATTACCACTATCTTTTATTCCGCCAAAAGGCGACGCGCTTGACGCGCCCGTTAATTGATTATTCCAATAAATCAAACCAGCATTTATATGCAAGAAAAAATCTCGGTAGAGATCTTTATTATCACTTATCAAACCCGCTGATAGACCGTAATTGGTGGCATTAGCTAGATCAATTCCAGCTTGCCAGCTATCCACCCGATATACTTGTAATATCGGGCCAAAAAACTCTTCATCTATAGTTTCAACGACTTCAGTACAATCCAAAATCCCTGGACTTACAAACGCCGAACCCAAATCCAGATTATGAGCCAGCACTAGTGGCTTAGCTCCTTTCTCGATGAGAGAATTTTGAGCGGAGATGATATTCATTGCTTGAGCTGACGAAATCAAAGGTCCCATAAAATTACTCTCGTCTTTTGGATCACCGATCTTAAGGTTTTTGGTAACTTCTACAAGCATGTCTATGACTGGATCATAAGAGCTATCACTTGGTAAGATTAATCTTCGAGCGCAAGTACATCTCTGACCTGCTGAGTTAAAAGCAGAATTAATTATCAGATTGACAGCGGCCTTAATGTCCCCAGCCTCAAAAACCAAGAGAGGATTATTACCGCCAAGCTCGAGAGCTAGGATTTTGGAGGGGTTGCCGCCGTAATTTTTGTGAATAAGTTTACCAGTCTTAGAACTACCTGTAAAAAATATACCATTGATTAATTTATGCTCGGCTAGCGCAATTCCGGTGCTTGATTTACCTTGAACCAGATTGAGAACCCCGCTTGGCAAGCCAGCTTGATGCCAAAGGCGCACAATCTCCTCAGTAATAAGCGGAGTCATTTCACTAGGTTTATAAACGACAGTATTACCAGCGAGCAGAGCAGGCATAATGTGACCATTAGGCACATGACCAGGAAAATTATACGGACCAAAAACAGCAACGACACCATGTGGCTTATAGCGCACCACACTAAAATTATCGATAGACTTACCAAACACTGTTTTAGTAGTAGCACAGCGCTCTTGATAAGCTTGCACAGTTAAATCATATTTATTAATCATGGTAGCTATCTCTAATCGCGCTTCCCATAAGACTTTGCCAGTGTCTCGACAAAGAGTCAGAGCCAAATGCTCTTTATTTTCTTGCAAGAGATTCACAAAATTTTCCAAATAAACCTTGCGAGCGTCACTTGTTAAGCGCGCCCAACCATCAAAAGCTTTTTTGGCAGAAAGAACAGCGTGATCTACTTGCTGATATGAAGCCTCATGTCCGCGCCAAATTCCTTTTCCGTTAGCTGGATTAATAGAAACAAACTCTTCGCCCTCTCCTTCAAACCACTCGCCATCAATAAATTGCATAAATTAAACTTTTAAATATCTAATTGAATCTCCCACTATTAAACCCAAATCTTCAGCAGATTTAACAGAGATAATAAGACCATCTTCTTTTATAACAACACCAGCAAGAACCACTCTAAAATCCAGCTTAGAATTAGACAAAAGCACTCGCACCGAAGCCTCAGAGCTAATCTGGTCTCTTAGCTCAAGAATTTTTTGTAAGCAGGAGTTTTTGACGCTGGCGATCTGGGACACTTGAGCGGAGATACGCGGTCCAGCATCAAAAATATCTACGTGTCCATCTTTTTTAAACCCTTGCTCCTCCAAAAACTTTAGAGCCGGATAAGTTTTTTCGTGAACTTGGCTAATGACCTTAATTACAGAGTCTCTTAAAAGAGGAATATAGATAGGATACTTCGGCATCAAATCCGCGATAAATCCTTTATCCTTGACACTTAGATAATCAGCCCTATCAAAATCCATATCAAAAAAATGCCTTACAGTCCCCTCCCAAAAAGGTGATTTAGCTTCTTGGTCAATTACCCCGCGCATCTCAGCAATCACAGTATCCGTGAACCTTTCGGGGAAATCAGCCATAAATAAAAATCTCGCTTGAGATAAATATTGACCGAGTCTTTTTTTGCGAAATTCTGGTAATAAAAATAAAGAGCTAATTATCGAAGGGCCATCGTGCTCCTTACAGAGCTCCAAATACGGCACTTCAATATCTACGCCCAGTTGAGCTGATTGGTGGCGGGCAGTTTGGATACGGTAAGAATAGAAAGGTTCAAAACCACCTATCCTGTCTCGAATAGCGCAGATCCCAACCAGCCTAGAACCCTCATCGTCAGTGTATTCCATAACAAATCGGTAAGATTGATTACCGACTTTTGTTGGGGTAATGGCAAGGCTATTTATGGAATCTTGAATTTTTTGAGTGAGTAAAGCCTCATCAGCAGGAAGACTGGTCATACCCGGACCCGTCATACAAGCGAGATTTAGAACCCCTTCTAAATCCTGCATGCCGACTGGTCTTATAAGAAATTGCATTTAATCTACGCTGGTAGCTTTAAAATCAGCATCAATAACATCGTCGTTGTTATTACCGCCCTCGTCACCGCCAGGAGCCTCAGTAGAACCGCCTTGCTGAGAGACAGCCTTACTTAATTCAACAAGTGAGTTTTGTAGGTCGATAGATTTTTGTTTGATTTGTTCGATACTAGCGTTTTCTTTTACAAGATTTCTAAGTTCGTCAGCTTGACTCTGAAGCGCGTCAATTTCTTTTTTGATGGCGTCAGCGTAAGGCTTGCCTTCCTGATCTTTTATCGCTCTTTCAGCTGAGTAAACCAATCCATCAGCCTTATTGCGCTCATCAGCTTCTTCCTTGAATTTTTTGTCTTCAGCCGCGTGCGCTTCAGCTTCTTTTACCATCTTCTCTATATCTTTTTCAGATAAATTAGTAGAAGCAGTTATAGAAATTTTTTGTTCTTTACCAGTGGCTTGATCCTTCGCTGATACATTTAAAATACCATTAGCATCGATATCAAAAGTTACCTCGACTTTAGGAATCCCTCTAGGAGCGGGTTTTATATCATCAAGATGAAAATCACCCAAAAGCTTGTTTTCAAAAGCTCTAGAACGCTCTCCTTGATAAATCTTAATGTCCACTCTTGATTGGTTGTCTTCAGCCGTAGAAAAAGTTTCGGATTTTTTAGTAGGTATAGTTGTGTTGCGCTCGATTAGCACAGTCATCACTCCGCCCAGAGTCTCAATTCCTAAGCTAAGAGGAGTAACATCTAACAATACTACGTCTTTTACATCTCCAGCGAGCACCCCACCTTGGATAGCCGCACCTACCGCTACAACCTCGTCAGGGTTTACGTTTTGGCTTGGTTCTTTACCGGTGATTTCTTTTACTAACTGTTTTACAAAAGGAATTCTAGTAGATCCACCCACCAAGATCACTTCATTAAGATCAGAGATCTTAATATCAGCATCTTTAATAGCTTGATTTAGAGGACCTTTTAATTTTTCAAACAGGGAAGAAGATAAATCTTCAAATTTTGCTCTGTTGATTTTCATCTCCAAATGCTTAGGACCGTTTTGGTCTGCTGTGATAAAAGGCAGACTAACAGTGGTTTCTGTAAGATTAGAAAGCTCGACTTTTGCTTTTTCAGCCGCTTCAGTAAGTCTTTGGAGAGCCTGCGCGTCTGATCTAAGATCTATACCGTTTTCTTTTTTAAATTCATCTGCGATGTAATCAACAAGCACGATATCAAAATCATCTCCGCCTAGTCTTGAATCACCAGCTGTCGATTTAACTTCAAACACACCGTCGCCTAGCTCAAGAATACTCACGTCAAAAGTACCGCCACCCAAGTCAAAAACCAAGATTGTCGATTCTTCTTTTTTATCCAGACCATAAGCCAAAGCCGCTGCTGTAGGCTCATTTATGATTCTTAAAACTTCAAGACCAGCAATTTTACCAGCATCTTTAGTGGCTTGTCTTTGGCTATCGTTAAAATACGCAGGGACAGTAATAACAGCTTGCTCAATTTTTTGTCCGAGATAAGCTTCGGCGTCTTCTTTTAGCTTGCGCAAAACTTGAGCGGAGATTTCTTGAGGAGTGTATTCCTTGCCGCT
>JBILGG010000206.1:0-3203 GCA_044351165.1 Candidatus Caenarcanales bacterium
TACAAAATACTATAAGGTTGTCAAAAAATTTCTTAAGAGCTTTTTCCCTAATATCATTACTTTTTATACTTTTTATATCATTTAGCTTCATAAGATTAGTCACAGAATGAAAAACTGCCTCTCCATCGATCGTAGAATATCCCAGGAAAAAATTTGGATTATAATCTTTTGAAGATGGGGTTTTAGTTATTCCTAATTCATTAAGAACAAAATTATCAACACTTATTTTGTTATAAATTAAATTATTTTGTTCACAGTATTCTTTGAATAGATTATGAAAAGTATTTTCGTTTTTTCGGGCTATAGCTAAAGAAGCGTTACCATTTTCATTAATCAAATCTTCTTTAGTAACTTTATGAATCAAAAGATTTAGAATAACTTCTTCAGAAAGTTTTATTGAACCATAAAGTTTTTTAAAATCCATGGTTGTTCCTACTTGATCAATAGTAATATTATTTTCAACGAATCTCGCCAATATTCGAGGAAATAATCTCCAGTTTAAATCTTTATCTATAAAAGGTTTTATATCCTGGAGAATTTTAGCTGTTAAATCAGATGAATCCTTGATTTTTTCCGAGTAATGTAAGAACAATCTATTAACTAATTCTGTCCAAGATTTTTCATAATCATTTCTATACCCAGGATGAGACCATGAATGTTGTAACCGAGTTCCTTTTTTCCAATCAGGTGGAACCGGGCAGTCAACAAATAACTTTTTATACATTAAATTACTGAGCTCGGTTGTAAGATTTTGATCAACTGGAACTAAAAACTCATTTGGATAATCAAAATACATAGGTGAAATTTGATCCGAGATATTATCCCCATTAGCTTTATGCATTTCAAATTCAAGTTTCCTATCTATTGTAGGGAGATTACCATCTTGTGCAATTAAATCTTTATGATGAAAAGATGCTCCAATGCTTGCAACGCTAAGAAGCAATATTCTTAAATAGTTTGAGGTAAATGCTTGAACAGGCTGCAACATAATAATTAGTATATTATCTTAGCAAAAAACATCCATAAAGCCATATTATAAACAATTTTAAGTCAAAAATTTAAAAATTCTTAAATGCTATAGTAAATATTTGAGTTTAGTTAAAAAATGACCGCGACAGCCTATCTAAATAATATAACTGGGCCGCCCATATCATATAAACCTGGAATTACAGGCTCGCCCAAAAAAGGCTTATGGGAAATTGCTAAAAATTACGCTGGAATTATAGACTCAAGAGAATCTATAACAAGATTATTTTTGGATTTAAGCGCATTTGATATACCTGTAGTAATTGCAGGAGCCACCCGAAACTGGAAAAGTTTTTTGGAAGCTTGCTTGGAAGCTAGCTGGAGCTCTGGGGCTTTAATATTTGCGCCGTTTTTGACAAAAGGCTTGGCTAAAATCACTGGTCAATTCTATTTAGAGGGCGATGAAAAAAACCAAGGCGAAAATATTTCTAAATTTTACCGCGAAGAACTTCATGATAAGGAGAGTTTTGATCGCGGAAAAAATAGATTAATAGAAGAAGAAACAAAAGATTTAGAAAGAATCAGTAAACTCTACGTGACGCTTGGTTACAGCACTAAAGCCGAAAAATACAGAGCTAGAATCGAGCCCATGCAAAACTTTTATAAAAATTTAGAATACTCTCCAGAACTAATCCAACGCTACAATAAACTAAAAGAAACCATCATAGTAGGGCAAAGCGCCGTTGAAGGCTTTATGTGGGGCGGGTTTGGGCTAGCTTTAAGGTGGTTTAGAAAAAATATATTAGGTGAAGAAAGGTTTACTGGTACTAAAAAATACCTAAACGATAAAGATAGTAAAAAACTTGGCGAAGCTGAAGAGCTCGGTCCCCTCCAAAAAATTCTCGGGCAAAGCGCATTGGTATTAGCTCCTGCGTTAAATATGATGTGGATGAAACTCACGCGAAGCCCAGAAAATATAGCTAATAATAAATTTTTACAAATGGTAAAAAAAGGAATGGACATGACTCATGGATTATTTCCTAAGCTTGGGCTTTTGTTTAGCTATACCACTGTCCCCAAGTGGTTTGGAGCGTTTTGTACCACACAAGGTGTCGATGAACTTATCGAAAGAGTAATAAAGTTTTGTACCCTCATACCCTCATGGTGGCTGGGTCATAGAGTGGCTAACGGCAATATTGCAAAATACCTAGATAAAAAATTAGCAGAAAAATATGGAGTAGAGCGCGGAATTTTACTAGAAGAAAAACATCTTAATTCTCTCACTCCGGAAGCGGCTAAAATTCATCATGTATTAGAAAAAACTGCACACAACCAAGAACTCCAAGCAGAAGCCCAAAACGCTCACGCCATCACGCTTTACCTGGGTATGGCCTTACACTCAATAGGAGTTTTAGGAGTTACCTTGCTGGCTAATCAAATCACCAAGTGGCGCGTAGAAGCTAAGAAAAAAATTGCGGGGGTGGATTAAAAAATCGAAGTTTTAGTCTTAGTAGTAAAAAGTTCAAGAGCTTGAGTACCAGCAAGAGAATTACCATGCTGGTTTAGGCCTGGTGACCACACACAAATCACATATTGACCAGGCATGATAGCGACAATCCCGCCACCAATCCCGCTTTTGCCAGGTAAGCCCACTCTATAGGCAAAATCACCCACAGCATCATAGGTTCCGCAAGTGAGTAATAGAGAGTTTACTCGCTTAACTTGGCGAGAGGATAAAACCGGCTCAGTGACTGTAGTTGAGACACCAGCATTCGCTAAATACCCAAAAGCTCTGACTAAATCAAGCGCAGACATACTTAAAGAACACTGATGAAAATATAAATCCAGTACAGAGTTAACATCGTTATAAATATTTCGAAAATCTTTTATAAAATAACCCAGCGCACGGTTCCGGTCTCCCCATTGATTCTCAGAAAGAGCTACAGCTGTATCGTAATCTATAAGTGGGTTCTGGCTGAGTTGGCGCACAAAATCCAGCAAGTGATTTTTGGGATCAGGGTAGCTGGATAATAAAGTATCAGTGATAACAAGAGCACCAGCATTAATAAAGGGGTTGCGAGGAATACCCTGCTCGTATTCTAATTGAACTAACGAATTAAAAGCAGTCCCCGAAGGCTCCTTGCCGACCCGTTCCCAGAGCGAGTCTTCTAGATTCTTCAGCGCTAGAGTAAAACTAAAAACCTTAGAAATACTCTGAATAGAAAATTTTTCATCAG
>JBILGG010000138.1:0-4383 GCA_044351165.1 Candidatus Caenarcanales bacterium
TTTGGCGGCGACTAACCGCCCGGATGTGCTTGATAAGGCACTTTTAAGACCAGGTAGATTCGATAGAAAAGTAACTATCGATACTCCTGATTACAATGGCAGACTTGAAATTCTAAAAGTTCACACTCGGGGCAAGCCTATCTCTCAAGATGTAGATCTGGAGACGCTTGCAAGACGTACACCGGGTTTTAGCGGAGCGGATATTGCTAATCTGATTAATGAGTCTGCGATTTTGGCGGCGCGCGAATCTAAAAAAGAAATCGAGATGCATTTTTTGGAAGATGCGATCGATAAAGTCGCTATCGGTCCGGAGCGCAAAAGTAAAATCATTAAGCCTAAAGATCAGGTAAACACTGCGATTCATGAAGTGGGTCATACTCTGATGAGTATTTTTTATGAGTCATCTAATGAGTTTCATAAAGTTACCATTATCCCGCGCGGAATGGCTCTGGGGTTGACTTGGTCCACAGAAGAAGAATATCGCGTGAGCCAATCAGAGAAGCAGTTACGCGTCGAGATGAGAGTTTTACTCGGTGGTAGAGCCGCTGAAGAAATAATTTTTGGGCGCGAAAATGTTACTACTGGCGCGTCTAATGATATGGAGAGATGTTCAGCTATTGCGCGTGCCATGATAACTAGGTTTGGGATGAATGATTCTCTTGGTATCGTCACTTACGGTGATAGACAAGGCAATAGTTTTTTGGATCAGGAGTTTAGCTCGCGAAATTACAGCGAAGGCTACGCCAATAAAATTGATGCTGAGGTCCAGAACCTAATTGATCAGCTGTATCAAGAGGTAAAGCAATCCATAAGTGAGCATAAAAACGAGCTTCTCGCTGTTTCGCAAGTATTACTCCAAAAAGAGACTCTAGATAAAGAAGAGGTTTTCCAAATTCTTGAGCAAGTAAAAACTGGTGAGTTTGAAACTTTACCGCTAGATCAGTTTGAGACTCTGGCGAGCTCTAGAACTCCAGAAAAAATTAAACAGCTTATTAAAGAAGAGCAGGACAAGAGACGCGCTGAGCGAGAGCGTTTGCGCCATCTTGAACAGCTTAAAAAATCAGCTGAGCAACAACAGCAAGAGCGTCCGCGCGATGAAAGATTTTACGGTTAAAACTAATGAAAGCCCTTACCTGTCAAGAGATTAGAGATAAATGGATAAAATATTTTACTGGAAAAGTATCCTTGAAGCATCTTTATATCCCCTCAGCGTCGCTAGTGCCCGAAAATCCTACCTTGCTTTTAAACTCTGCTGGTATGGTTCAGTTCGTGCCAATTTTTTTGGGCACAAAACCCGCTCCCGATCCACCTCGCGCGATCACTATCCAAAAGTGCGCGCGTGTGGGCGGTAAGGATAGTGATCTGGAGAATATTGGTAGAACTACTCGCCATCATAGTTTTTTTGAGATGTTGGGTAATTTTTCTTTTGGTGATTATTTCAAAAAATCAGCTATAGAAATGGCTTGGAATTTTGTGACTGTAGAATTGGGTATGGCTCCTGAAAAGCTTTATATATCAGTGTTTCAAGGTGATGACCAAAATCCTTTTGATCAAGAGGCTTATGATATTTGGCTCCAAGTTTTGGCTAAGGATTTTCCGGATCACGAAGAGCGCTCCAAGCGCATCTGGAAACTATCTAGGAAGGATAACTTCTGGGGGCCTCCCGGCAAATCCGGTCCCTGCGGGCCTTGTAGCGAAATATATTTTGATAAATCTCAGGGAGGTAATTCTTGTGCTTTGCCTGCTTTTGACTCTAAGGAGTTTGATGATAGGTTTGTGGAGATTTGGAACCTAGTCTTTATGGAATACCAAAAAGACGAAGAAGCTAATTATAGTTTTTTGGCTAAAAAAAATATTGATACGGGAGCTGGTCTTGAGCGTATCGCCACCATTTTACAAGGTGTTTCAAATTCGTTTGAAACCGATGAATTATTTGCCGTACTCCAAAAAGTAGCGGAGTTTACCGAGAAGCCTTATGGTCAAGATCCTGACACGAATATTTATCTAAAAATCATCACTGATCACTTGCGTTGTTTGTGTTTTTTAATCGCTGACGGCGTCAGACCGAGTAATGTTGGGCGCGGTTATGTACTTAGGATGATAATAAGGCGCGCTAGTAGATTCGTCTATTTATTGACACAAAAAACCGACCCACTTTTATATCTTTTGATCGATGATTTAATTAGTGCTTATTCTAAGGCTTACCCGGAGCTCAAAAAAAATCGTGATGAAATTTATAATACTACTCTAAAAGAGGAGCAAGCTTTTGCTAAAACTATTAGTAATGGTTTGGGGATACTTGCTGAACAGATCAAAGCTTCTGCAGGCGGGGTTTTGGATGGTGAGTTTGTTTTTGATTTGTATTCTACTTATGGTTTTCCTTTTGAGCTGACTAAGGATATAGCCCAAGAAAATAATCTAGAGATAGATATCGAGGCTTATGAAAAATCAAAAGAAAAACACTCTCAAATCTCCAATACAGGCGCTTTTGATAAATCTATAAGTTCTTTTGCTTTTGTCGCGGATCTACTTAATCTATATGGAAAAACCAAATTTACTGGTTATGAGAGCTTAGAATCTAGTTCGCAAGTGCTTTATTGCCAAGATAAATTTTTGGTCTTGGACAAAACTCCTTTTTATGCGGAGTCTGGAGGTCAATTAGCTGATCAAGGTTTTATTAATGGTAAAAAAGTTATTAATGTAAAAGCGATCGAAGGGATTATAATCCACGAAATGGAGTCACCGTCTGGTTTTGAGCCCGGTATGGAAGTCCTTGCGTGTGTCGATCAAGTAAGAAGAGAATTTACTCGTTATCATCATAGTGCTTGTCACTTACTACAATCAGCTCTAAGAAATGTTTTGGGCTTGTCGGTTCGCCAGATGGGATCGCAAGTCGGTCCGGAAGCTACTAGATTTGATTTTAATCTTGACCGCGCCATGAGCAAAGAAGAAATTTCTCAAGTCGAGAACCTTATCAATGACTGGGTTTTAGCTGGTCTTCCGGTAGAGACTAAGGTTATGGATTTGGAGCAAGCGACAGCTCAAGGTGCGCTTAGCTTTTTTGAAGAAAAATACGAAGATGAAGTTAGAGTGCTTTTTATGGGTAATGATAAGGTTACTGCTTCTGTTGAGCTTTGTGGTGGCACGCATGTCTCTAACACCAGCGAGATCAAAAAAATTATTATCGCGCAAGAAAGCTCGGTAGCCGCTGGAACTAGAAGGATCAAACTCCTTGCTAATCAAGTCGCTGACAGGTTTTTAGAGGAGCAAAAAGATTTGCAAGACAAGCTTGCCCAAGAAGCAGCCGAGAAACAAAAAGCCAAGGAAGAAGCCAAATTAGCTCTCGAGCAAGAAATCGCAAATGCTGTTTTAAAATTAGATTTGATCACCAAGCTAGCTTTTTTAAGTCAGTCCGTAAAAATTATTATTGCGGATATAAATGAAATTTTTGGACATGGGCTCCAAGCTGAGACCGTCAAAACACTCACCGAGCGGATTTTACAGCTCGAGCACAACAACTCTAATCAAGTTTTAGTGTTTTTGGCTAATAATCTTGTTGATAAGCTGAGTTTTGTTTGTGCAGTTTCAGATGATCTTGTAAAAGACAAAAATTCTATTTACAATGCTTCTAATCTAGTTCGCAAAGCGGCGATGATCTGCGGTGGTAATGGAGGTGGTCGTCCTAATTTTGCGCAAGCTGGCGCAAAAGATGCCACTAAGACCACAGAAGCCTTAAACGCAGTCAAAGACAACCTTCTAGCCCTAAGTCTCTAAATCTTGTAGGACTTGGCTATTTTCAAGCGTGCTGATATCCCCGTGTGTTTTTTTGCCTTGGGCTATATCTTTTAGAACTCTTCTCATGATTTTGCCGGAACGGGTCTTAGGCAGAGCCTTGCAAAGTATGATTTTTTCTGGTCTTGCGATCGCGCCGATCTCTTTTACCACTTGAGCCTTAAACTCTTCTTCGATATTAGGGTTTTGTGAGGGTTGCGAAACGACAAAAGCGATTATCGCTTCTCCTTTAATCTCGTGAGGGACCGAGACAATAGCAGACTCACTAACCAGGGGATGCGCTACCAGAGCGGATTCTATCTCTGCTGTTCCTAATCTGTGTCCTGAGACATTAATTACATCATCTATTCTGCCTTCTATTGTGATGTAGTTATTAGAATCTTTTATAGCCGCATCACCAGCCAGGTAACCATGTGAATGTTGCCAATAAGTTTTAAGGTATCTCTTGTGATCTCCGTAGATAGTCCTTGCCATCGAAGGTACAGGTTTTTTTAGGAACAAAGTCCCTACTTCGCTATTGTGATCATAAACCACATCTGCTGTAACTCCAGGGAGCGCTAAGCCTGCTGATCCAGGTTTCATGGTTTGAAT
>JBILGG010000010.1:0-13747 GCA_044351165.1 Candidatus Caenarcanales bacterium
ATGCACCGGCTTTTACAGGGTGATGTCGGTTCGGGTAAAACCATAGTCGCTTTTTTGGCGATGCTAACAGCTATTTCTGATAACTACCAAAGTGCCATTATGGTTCCTACCGAAATCCTCGCTGAGCAGCACTACCACAAGTTTTGCGAGTGGATTAATATGATGGAAGAAAACCTAAAAATTCGAGCAGGATTATTAATCGGCAAGCAAAAAACCGCAGAAAGGAGAGAAGTTCTAGCTGGAATAAAAACTGGAACTATAAATCTTATAGTCGGCACTCACGCGTTGATCCAAGCGGGAGTAGAATACAAACGGCTTGGACTCGTCATCATCGATGAACAGCACCGCTTCGGAGTCAAGCAAAGAGAGCTACTCGCTAAAAAAGCACTCACCAGCGATAATTACGATTCTCAATTGGCAATAGTAGCAAGCGACCAAGTCGCTGAAAAACTTGAGACCGACACGCATCCAGATTTTCAGCACCTGAGTCCCACTGTCGAAAAGCTTTTTATGACCGCGACTCCCATCCCCAGAACTCTTGCGCTTGCTATGCACGGAGACTTGGATATGTCTGAGATTGATGAAATGCCTGCTGGAAGAAAACCCATTATCACCCGAATCATTCGGCGTAAATCAGAGGCTCATGAATTGATCCGTGAAGAAATCATAAAAGGAAATCAAGCTTATATAGTGTTTCCGTTAATAGACGAGTCTGAAACCCTCTCTGCAAAAGCCGCTACGGTAGAATACGAAAAGCTAAAAGAAAATACTTTTAGAGATTTTAATGTAGGATTGATCCACGGTAAATTAAAAGACGATCAAAAAGAAGAAGTGATGAAAAAATTTCGAGATAAAGAAATTCATATACTTGTCTCTACGACTGTAATTGAAGTAGGAGTAGATGTCCCATCAGCGACTGTTATTCTCATCGAGTCAGCAGAGAGATTTGGGCTGGCTCAGTTACACCAATTACGCGGGCGAGTAGGCAGAAACGATAAGCAATCCTACTGCTTACTATCTTCTGGCTCTAATAGCGAAACGACTCAAGATCGGCTCAGGGTGCTAGAGCGCACTAATAATGGTTTTATACTCGCGCAAGAAGATCTAAAAATTCGCGGAGCCGGAGATCTAACAGGTCTTAAGCAATCAGGCGTCCCAGAAAACGCTCTACAAGGCTTACTTAATCAAGAAGATATTTTACAGCTCGCGCGCAAATCTGCTGTAACCATTATTAAGACTGATCCAGAGCTCAGCTCATATCCCTTGCTTAAAAAGAAACTTGATCAATCAGCTTACAGCCAGCATTACGACGCTGGCTAAGCGGCAAGTGCTGTCAATGGGGCTTGCTTGGCTGGCTCTTTTACAGGTTGAATGATTTGAGCTTGATTAAAGCCTTTAGGCACTGTCGCCACCATAGTAAAATTCTTAGGTAAAATAAATTTTCTGCCGGCTGAAACGACCTGCTCAAGCGTGATTGAGTCAATCATCTTAGAAAAATTATTAACAAATTGCTCGTCTTTATTACGATACTGAAGATTAGATACCGTACCAGCCGTAGAACTTCTACTATTAAGCGAATGAAGAGCAAATGATTTTTTTATATCGTTTTTCGCTAGTTCAAGCTCCTCTCTGGTAGGTCCTTTTGTGAGAAAATCCTGCACTACTTTATAGACTTCCTGAATACAGTTCTTGATATTTTTGGGATCACATCCCAGAGATATAGAAAAAGGACCTGAAGCTAATTTTATAGGAGATATAGAAGATCCGACATGATAACAAAGTCCCTTCTCCTCTCGAACACCCTTAAACAAGCGAGATTCACCGCCAGCGCCTAAAATCATATTAGCTATAAGTGCTGGATAATGATCAGGATCATCAAGCTTAATATTCATAGAATTACCAATAACGACAGTAGATTCAGGACTATTATTATTAGCTTCTATGATTTGGAAGTTCATAGATTTAGGGAGGACAGGTGCGGTAGCCTCTAGCTTAAGGTCTCTTGGGATCTGGTGAGCAGATGAGTTCCATCCAGCAAGTAAGGGAATGACTTGGCTATTAAGATCGTTATTTTTGCGTTTTTTGCATGCACAAACTGCCGATAATAAGATCTTAGATCATCAAGCGTAATACTCTCTATAAGCTTGATTGCTTCTTCAGGACTTCGCTGATAAAAGATATGGTCTTTAGGATAAATAGCTTGAGAAAATTTTTCACTAGCTTGCATGACTGGGAATTTTTCAAACATTTTTATCATATCGATCGATTTAATTTTTATGCGATTAAATTCATCTGTTACTCTTTTTAATATTTCAGGATTTTGAGACTCTAGTAAGCCTGGATGATTCAAAAGCTCATTAACGACAGCCAGAGTCTGGGCTTGGCTTTTAGAAGGGAAATCTACTGAAATTCCTCCATGATCTAGACTAAATCCTAGAGAAAAGCTCGAACCAAGTTTATTAAAAATATTTTCTATTTGGAATTTATCTAAGCTAATTCCGGTATGGGGGTTATAAGTCCCTGTAACAGACAAAAGACCTTGTAACATCCCTATAATATGTTGTTTTTCTGGTGGCAATACCAGTGAACCGCCATCGAAATTTATATGCATAAAACTTAAAGGCAGATCTCTATCTTGTTTATAATAAAGCTCCATCCCATTAGGATGCTTTAGTTTTTGCAGTCCTTCTAAGCGAGCTTCAAGCCTAGAAAGCCCCCCTGAGAGCTCAAGAAGTTTTTTGAATTTTACTGGACCGATGATTTGATTCTCAAGACTCTCACCTTGAACTTTGGTCGATTCTTTATTAATTAATTCATTAAATCCAGATTTAAAATCTTGCCCCTTACCAAAAACTTTAAAAGTTTTTCTATTTTCAGGTATAAGATATCGATTAACAAAGGCTTTTATATCTTCATTAGTAATAGTCTTGATATCATCAAGTTTAAAAAACACTTGAGACCAATCTTCCTCCATACCAGCGTAAGACTGCACAGCACCTATCCTTGCGTGCTGAGAATCTCCGGCATAAATTTCAGAATTTTCCAAATTATTAATAACCCGACTAAATTCAAGTGGAGTTAATCCGTTAGCGGCGATATCCTTGAGTTCTGCATCCAGAACAGAGCCGACTTTTTGCATATTAGATTCTAAATCTTGATCAAGTAAACCAATACCAATTGAATAATTACCAAAAAACTTATTAGTACTTCCCACCGCGCTTACGAATTGAGCCACACTTTTACCACCAAAAGCTTGTCCGTCAACAAGTTTTTTTTGGAGTCGAGAGTCTTTACCTCCAGATAAAGCCTTAGAAATCAAGCTCATAATCAAACTATCTCTATGATTGAATTTGGGAAGTTTATAGACATAAGAAAAGCATGGGGTTAGAGTATCGTCTCTGACCACGATTTCTTTTTGAGTACTAGGTTTTAGACCTTGTGAAAGATCTACTTCTTTAGTTTCTGGGCGAGACTTGAATCCACTAAAATATTTATTTAGTCCTAGCTTCAGCTCTTCAAAAGATACATCTCCGCTCAAAACAAGAGTCGCGTTATTCGGCACATATTGCTCACGATAAAATTTATAAAGATCCTCCATAGAGATCTTTTCAAGAGATTCTTTAGTTCCTAAGATTTTTTTAGCTAGAGGATGATCTTTACCATAAAGATTTTCATTTATGATTTGAGAAAACTTATTGCGTTTTTCAGACATATAAATTTCAGCGTTAATAATTCCATGTTCTTTTTTAAACTCGGTAGGATCAATTTCTAGCTTGCCCATTAGCGAAGATAAAATATTTAATGCTAAATCTAATTTATCTTTTGGCAGAAGCAGATCATAACCCGTCATATTATGTCCGGTATAAGCGTTAAAATATCCGCCTTGATTACTAGTAACAGCAAATAAATCTTTTCGGAAGTTTTGAGTATTACTACAAGCAATATGCTCCAAGAAATGCGCCAAACCCTCTTTACCAGCAGGATCTTTAGCTGAGCCAGACTTAAAAACTAACTCGGCTGATAATTGAGCTCCTTTAGATTGCTTAAAAAGCACTCTTAGACCATTATCAAGCCTCAGCTCGTGAAACTCAGCGCGCGACTTAACCGGTTTTATTCCAGGGCTAGCTGAGAAGCTCTGAGGACTGACGGGATTAGCTTGGGGAGTGATTTTTGGGGTAGCATCAAGAGGAGCGACCGGAACTGGACCAGAAGACGGAGCAACTATACTTTTAAAAAATTTTGAAATTGATTCAAGAGCTGACATACTTTACAAAATAAAAGTATTATTAATTATAGTATTAATTAATACGTATTGTAAAGGGCTGATCTAAATTAAGTAAGGAATCATCAAAAGCGCGATAATATTAACGATTTTGATCATAGGGTTAATAGCCGGTCCAGCTGTATCCTTGTAAGGATCACCTACAGTATCACCAGTAATTGAAGCTTTATGAGCGTCAGAACCCTTACCACCAAAATGTCCGTCTTCGATGTATTTCTTGGCGTTATCCCAAGCTCCGCCACCAGAAGTCATAGAAATAGCCTGAAAAATACCGGTAACAATGCTACCCACAAGAATTCCGCCCATAATCTTAGCTGAACCCATCGGAATAAGAGCATTTAAAAAAGTTTTACCAGCCAAAGCCACTAGAATAGGGATCATGACAGGCAATAAAGCCGGAATCACCATTTCTTTTATGGCTCCCTTGGTGACAATATCTACGCACTTAGCGTAATCTGGCTTAGACTTAAATTCCATAATTCCCTTGATTTCGAGGAATTGGCGGCGCACCTCAGCGACGACTTCGCCGGCAACTTTACCGACAGACATCATGGCAAGCGCGCTAAACAAAAACGGAATCATACCACCGATAAACAAACCACTTAATACATAAGGATCAGAAATATCAAATCTAGGAATCTCCATCAAGACCGCTTCAGGAGACACTTCCAAGCGAGCATTATTAATCTTAGTAATTGCTTTAGTTAGATCGTTTTGGAAACAAGTAAATAAAACTATCGACGCCAGAGCGGCAGAACCGATCGCGTAGCCCTTGGTGACTGCTTTTGTGGTGTTACCGACAGCATCAAGCGGATCAGTTACTTCACGCACCTTGGAATCCATACCAGACATCTCAGCGATACCACCAGCATTATCAGTAATAGGACCGTAAGAATCAAGCGCCACGATAATTCCAGCCATCGAAAGCATACTCATCGCCGCTACGCCCACGCCATAAATTCCAGCAAAACTATAAGTGAGCAGAATCGCTATAACTATCACCACCACTGGCATTGCTGTCGACTCAAGAGAGATAGCAAGACCGGTGATTATATTAGTGGCGTGACCAGATTCAGAAGCTTTTGCTATGTTTCTGACCGGCGCAAACGCTGTCGAGGTGAAGTATTCAGTGATAACCACAAAAAGACCGGTGAGCACTAAACCCACAAGAGCGCATAAATAAAAGTTTAGAGCTGGGTAGTTAAGACCCTGCATCATCATGTCAGTAATAAAATAAAATCCAATAGCCGCAATTACACCGCTCACTATAAGCCCTTTATAAAGAGCCTTCATTACATCGTTATCCTTACCAAGTCTTACAAAAAAATTACCAACAATCGAAGCAACAATCGCAACAGCGCCCATTACCAGCGGGTAAGTGACAGTCGATAAATTACCAGAATGAATCGCAGATGGGTAAGTAAGCAAGCCAAGAAGCATAACAGCTGTAGCAGTAACAGCGTAAGTCTCAAACAAATCAGCCGCCATACCAGCGCAATCACCGACGTTATCACCGACGTTATCCGCGATAACAGCAGGGTTACGAGGATCATCTTCTGGAATTCCAGCTTCGACTTTACCGACTAGATCCGCTCCTACATCAGCTCCCTTAGTAAAAATTCCGCCCCCTAAACGAGCAAAAACCGAAATCAAACTCGATCCAAAAGCAAGCCCAATAAGAGCTTGGATATTGTCCTCGACAGCGTTTGGATAAGTGAATTGTAAGTAAGAATAAAAACCAGCAACACCTAAAAGACCAAGTCCCACTACCAGTAATCCAGTAACAGCTCCGCCTCTAAAAGCCACATCTAGAGCGTCTTTCATACTAATAGAAGCCGCTTGAGCAGTTCTGATATTAGCGTTTACCGAAACATTCATCCCGATAAAACCCGCAAGACCGCTTAATATCGCTCCCACTAAAAAACCAATGGCTATTTTTATGCCCAAAAACTGAGCGATCAAAAAGGCTAGAACCAGCCCCACCACACCGATTGTAGTATATTGTCTATTTAAAAAAGCCTTTGCGCCGTCTTGGATCGCACCAGCGATCTCCTTCATGGCGGTGGTTCCGGTGTCTAGCTTGTAAATCCAGCCAGCATAAGCTAAGCCGACTAAAATCGCCAAAACCGCAGAAACCAAACACAAACTCACCAAATCGATCATAAAAGACTTTTTAAATGTACCATATTAAAAAGACCACCTAAATTATTTTTTTGTTTCCTTAATTTTCAGATTTGCAAGCCAAATCCCGAGTTAATCAGTAATACAGTTCCAATATTTTTGTTTTACGCTAAACTAAAAATTATGAGCGAAGATTTAAATTCCAGAATGAAAAAAGCCATAGAATCTCTTGAAAAAGAGTTTTTGAGTATTAGAACCGGTAGAGCTAACCCTGGCATGCTTGATAAAGTCCATGCTGATTACTACGGCTCCCAGACCCAAATCAAAAACATGGCTAATATCGCTACTCTAGATGGTAGAACTCTTGAGATCAAACCCTTTGATAAAGGACTTTTGAAAGCGATCGAAAAATCTATCCTCGATAGCAATCTCGGTCTTACCCCCACTAATGATGGTTCTAGACTGCTAATTATGGTTCCTGAGCTCACAAAAGAGAGACGAATCCAGCTTGCTAAGCAGGTTAAAGAAGAATCCGAAAAAGCAAAAGTCGTGGTTAGAAATATCCGCAGAGACGAAATGGATAAGATAAAAAAACTTACTGAAGGCTCTGAAGACGATAAAAAACGCAAGCAAGAAGAAGTAGAAAAAATAACAGGTGATTTTGTTAAGAAAATCGACTCAGTTACTGAACAAAAAGAAAAAGAGATTTTGAGTCTTAACTAATTTCTGCCCCAAATTATTATAATTGACTAAAATCGCTTGCAATATGGTCTATTTTGGCTTATAGGTGCTAAATTTAGAAGATGGAAGGATTTATGTATCCTTAGTTAATTTAAAAGGCTAAAAATGGCAAATAAAGACTTAAATATATATGTTTTAATCAAGCAAGTCCCAGACACCAGATCAAAAGCCGGTGTTAACCCAGACGGGACCATAGACCGCGCCAAAGCAGGCAAAATGCTAAATCCCTTCGACGCTTTTGCGATGGAAGCCGCTCTAAACGCTAAAGCTATGGGCGGACCTAATTCGCGAGTAACAGCAGTTACCATGGGACCTCCGCCTGCTATTGAAATTTTGTATCAAGCACTTGAGCATGGTATCGACAAATGTTGTATCCTATCAGACCGCAAACTAGCCGCTAGTGATACTTTGGCGACATCTTACGCGCTGACCAAGACACTTGAGTATTTAGAATCAAAAGACGGACCGGCTGACCTGGTTTTTTGTGGGCTACAAACCACTGACGGAGATACCGCGCAGGTAGGACCTGAAATTTGTGAACGGATGAATCTGACACAAGTCACTTACGTAGAGGGTTTCACGGTAGATAACAACAAAATCCACGCAAGAAAAGTAATAGAAGGCGGCGCAATGGAAGTAGTGGCTGAATTGCCAGCTTTACTTACTATCGCTAATAGCTACAAAAAGCTCAAGTTCAAAACCTTTAGGGGAGCGAAATTCGTGCAAGAAGTTAAGCGTAACAAGCCTCTCCAGGATGAATTTATTGAAGTAGTAGATCTAGCAAAAGTCAGCGCGCGCGATGAACAGTGCGGTCTACCTGGCTCACCGACTATTGTTTCGATGACTTGGAAGATCGGTACTGTGGGCGGTAACTGTACTATGCACCAAGGCAAAAGCGCAGAAGAGTTAGTGGGAGCGGTTTTGGCAAAAGAAAAGAGCCATATCGCAGAATTTGTTAAAAGGTAATTTTTATGGCTGGTGAAGTTTTAATCGTAGCGGAACAAGTAAACGGAGAAATCGCAAAAGTAACCCTGGAGCTGATTGGCGAAGGCCGGAAACTAGCGCAAAAACTTAATTCTCCTCTAAGCTGTTTTATTCTGGGACATAATATGCAAAGCCAAATCCAGAGAGTGATTGAGGCTGGCGCTGATAAAATTTACTTAGCTGATCATCCTGAGCTTGCTGAATACCGCACCCTGCCTTACCGCCGAGTGCTGATCGACGAGCTTACCAGCTGGGAAAGACCTCCTCACACGCTTTTGATGGTTCGACTACTACAGGTAGAGATCTAGCGCCTAGAATCGCGGCGTACTTCGAAACTGGGCTAACAGCAGATACTATCGAACTGGACATCGGACCTTACGAGCATAAAGCCGGAGTCGATAAATCTAAGATCGGATATTTTCCTGAATGTTTATACGCAAATAGACCAAGCTTCGGCGAGTCGCTCAAGGCGCGGATTCTAGGACCTTGGAAAGATCCGCAGATGGCGACAATTAGACCGGGTGTGTTTCAGTTACCAGCAAAAGTCTCTAGAGATCCAGCTGAAGTGCCGATAAAAAATATCGCAGTTAATCTTCAAAGTGATGATTTTAGAGTGAGTGTCGCTAAGATCATGCGCGAAGCTGGCTCAAAAGTAGATATCACCGAAGCTGATGTAATTGTCGCAGGTGGCTTCGGACTAGCTAACCAAGAGGGTTTCGAGCTTTTAAGAGAGCTTGCGGGCTGTTTTAATAACGCTGTTGTCGGAGCTTCCCGAAAAGCTGTGGACGTAGGCTGGATAGGCTATCCATACCAAGTAGGTCAGACCGGCAAAACCGTAAGACCAAAAATCTATATCGCTTGCGGGATCTCAGGCGCGCTCCAGCACCGGGTCGGAATGCAAAAATCAGAATTGATTATCGCGATTAATAAAGACCCCGATGCACCAATTTTTTCTTTTGCTAATCATGGAATTGTCGGTGATTTATATCAAGTAATCCCAGAAATGATAAAACAAATAAAAGCTGGAGCCCTGCTCAAGGAGCCGGTTTTAGCATAGAGAGGTAATTTTTATGGCAAGTCAAACTCAATCATTAGAAAACAACACCAAGACCAAACCAAAAGGGCAAATCACTTACGATATAGTTTTAGTCGGCGGAAGTCCATCGAATCTGACTCTAGCAAGTAGGCTCTGTGACTTGGTTCAAGAGCATCCTGAAATGCATCTATCAGTCGCGATCCTAGAAAAGGGTGAAGCTTTTGGCGCGCATATAGTATCAGGCGCGGTAGTTAATAAAAGTATTTTTGATAAGGCTTACCCTAATCACATCGCTGATGGGATGCCGATCGAAGCAGTTTGTAACGAAAGTCATTTTTCGATTTTGGGTTCCAAGAAAAAATTCGATATGCCTTCGGTGCTGACACGTGCGGTGCTTCCAGACTTCATTAAAGATGGTTACTATATCCTTACTCTATCTAATGTAGTTGCCTGGATGGCAGAACAGCTACAAAAAAAAGCAGAAAAAATTCCTAATATCACTATTGATATGTTTCCTGGGTTTCCAGCGACTAAGGTGATTTTTGAGACTAACGAAAATAACGAAGTTAGAGTTAGCGGCGTAAAAGTTTCTAATACTGGTGATCCTCTAGAAGACAATATCTATGGTAGTTTGATCTGTTTTGGGGATAAAGGTTTTGTCTCAAAAGATATAATCAAGCAATTTTCTCTGGAGTCTAATCCTCAGCTTTGGTCTGTGGGTGTAAAAGAAACTTGGAAACTTGCTGAGGGCGCGCCTGACATGAAGGGTAAAGTGTTTCACACTCTTGGCTATCCTACGATGGACGGCTCTCTGGGAGGCGGTTTTATCTATGGACTAGATCACAAACGACTCACCATCGGGCTGGTGATATCGCTTGATTCTAAGAATCCTAATATCCATCCACAAAAACAACTTCAAGAATACAAGAAGCATCCTTGGCTCCAAAAAATCCTCAAAGGCGCTGAGCTACTGCATTACGGAGCGGCGGTACTACCTGAGGGCGGACTGGCTAGCTTACCTAAATCGTTTCAAGTAAATGGAGCTCTTTTACTCGGAGACGCGCTGGGCTTGCTTGATATGAAGTCGCTTGCTGGAGTGGACAAGGCTATAGAATCCGGTTACCTAGCGGCTGACACAGTTATCTCAGCTTTTAAAAATAGAAATTTTTCTGCTGAGCAACTTAGCTCTTACCAAGAGGATCTTGAGCACTCTCCGTATATGGATAAACTAAAAGCTAATAGATATTTTCGTAAGGCTTTTTTGGATAATCCTAAATTGCTTGAGCAGTATATTCCTAAGATGCTTAAGAGCATTGATAATTTTGGCACTCCCGTGCTGGGCGCTCTGGAAGTGGGTCTTAGCGATCCTATCGGTGCTGTTACAGCTGCGTTCCAGACTCATATGATGCTTCAAGCGCCTGATGAAGTAAAGTCTGAAGTGAAGTATAAGCCAGGCTACTTAAATATCGATCCTTATTTTAGTAAAGAGTTAATGCAACGCGGACTGAATAATGATAAGTATTCTAAGACTACTGTCTATTCCCGTGAGGATGCGGTATTCTACGCTAAGACCAAGTACGAAGAGCATCCGCACCATATCGATGAGTTTAGCGCTGAGACTTGCCTTAAATGTATTAGTAAGTACCAGGATCGCGGTCTAGATGTGCCTTGCGTATCTGATTGCACGGCTGAAGTGCATAGGCTGGACATTACCGAGAAGGGTATTAAGGTGCATGGTATGTCACTAGAAAACTGCGTCCAGTGCCGCACCTGCGAGCTTATTTGTCCAGAACAAAACCTAAGGGTCAATCCAGCTTATAGCGGAGCTGGTCCTGATTTTAGAGGTCTTTAATTACGTCTTATTGCGTCTAATTACGTCTATTTACGTCTAATTACGTACAATTACGTCTATTTACGTATGATTACAGCTAATTTACCAATCCTTAATCTGGGTTTGCAATATCTAGACCAAGGTATTTTTATGTCTGATTTAATAAGTAATCCAGCAACAATAAGCCAGTCGGTTAAATCAAGCGGCCCGCGTGAATCTCAAACGACCCAAGCCTCTGAAGCTCAGGCTTCAAGCCAAGCTCAAGAAACACAATCAATCCAATCAGCATTTGCGACATTAGTTTATAACCACGAAAGAGAAGGTAATACCTCTTATAAAGGCGATAGTAAAAAAGATAAATTCGCTAATAAAGAATGGACCATCCATACAAATGCCGTGCTCGCCGCTTAACGATTCGCTGAAAAACGATTTTTGAGGCGGAATCCGCCTAAAACCTCTTGATATAATTAATTTAGTGGTAAAAACTATCTCTATAATAGGCTCTACAGGCTCGATTGGGACTCAAGCTCTAGAAATCATCACAGCAAGACCTGAAGAATTTAAGGTGATCGCGCTGGGCGCGGGTAAAAATCTCGAACTGCTCAAAAAACAAATCCAAGTTTTTAAGCCACGATACGCTACAGTGCTAGACCCTCAGCACCAAAAACTCCTTAAGCAAGAATTTCCTCACTTAGAGATCCTCGAATCCAATAAACAAATCGCCCAAGTGCCGGTAGATATTTTTATTAGCGCTGTTGTGGGGATAGCGGGGCTCGAGCCTAACTTAATAGCTCTAGAACACAGTCGCAGAGTGGCGATCGCCAATAAAGAGACTCTGGTCTCTGCTGGAGACCTGGTAAAATCCGCCCAAATCCGCTCTAACAGCGAGCTTATACCTATAGATAGCGAGCATGTCGCTATTCATCAATGCTTGCTCGGCCAAAAACCAGAGCAAATAAAAGAAATCATCCTAACCTCGTCAGGCGGACCGTTTCGCAATCTTCCCGGATCAGAATTTAAGAACATCACCAAGGCGTCTGCGCTCCAGCATCCCACTTGGAATATGGGAGCTAAAATCACCATCGACTCTAGCACCCTTATGAATAAAGGCTTAGAGGTCATCGAAGCTAAAACTCTTTTTGATATTGACTACAGCAAGATTAAGACCATAATCCATCCTCAATCCATCATCCATAGCCTAGTTAGCTTCATAGACGGAAACACCATCGCTCAGCTCTCGCGCCCCGATATGCGCGTACCGATTCAATACGCTATGGATTATCCAGAGCGCGTCACTAATAATATTTCTCCAGAGCTGGATCTGGCTCAGCTAGCGCGTTTGGAGTTTTTTGAGCCGGACCTAGAGCGCTTCCCCGCGCTCAAACTCGCTTACCAAGCTGGAATCGCTGGGGGCTCTTACCCAGCAGTACTGAATTCCGCTAACGAAGCGGCTGTGGAGCTGTTCCTCGATGAAAAAATCTCATTTATGCAAATAATAAATATCGTCGAAGATCAGTTAAGCGCTCATAAGCCAATCACCAAGCCGACTCTAGAAGATATCTTAATGATCGACTCTCAGATAAAATCTAGCCTAAAAATCCCTCTAAACACGCACTAAAACCCCTAAAGCGCTATACAGTTTGCCAGCTTTGGCATTGGTAGTATAATAGTGTATGTCTGATTTTTAACTAATGTCAAAAAAGAAAAAATTACCCTTCGGGAAAATAATTATTTGGTTGATGCTGTTGAGTTTTATTCTCACGGCATTATTGCCCTTAGTCGCCAAAGCCGCCCCCGCAACAGCTCCCAATAAAGACAGCTTGTCTTTACACGAAAAGCAAAGATTACTAACCAATTTAACCAAGCAAAAATCCGATATCGCCACCAAGCTAAAAGAAGCGCGCCTAAAAGAAGCCTACGCCTCTGATAAACTTCGGAGCATAAACCAAAAACTCCAAAGCGCCCAGCGCGACCTTCAGCAAAACAAAAAATATCTCGAGACTAATAAATCTGCTTTTTCTAAGACTCAAGAGCGACTTCAAGAAGTTAACGATCAAAAAACCGAGCTTGAATCCGAAGCCAAAAAACGCCTAGTCTCTATTTATAAACAAAACCGCCTTAAGGTGCTTGATGGACTCGTAAACTCCAGTAGCGCGACTGACTATCTCGATCATATCTACTACCAAAAACGCGTAATGGAATTTGACAAGGAAGTGATCGGCGCGCTCATAGACCAATCCCAAAACATCGCTAAGTATAAATCCATGCTCCAAGAGGAAGCGGATAAAATCCAAAAAATCAACCAAAAACTTCAAGTGCTCGAAAGCCAAATCTCTCAGCAGAAAACCGCTCAGAGACAGGTTTTGGTGAGGCTCCAGAACGAAAGACAAATCTACGAAGAGAGCGAAAGACAGCTAGAGCGTGAATCCGTGAAGCTGGTCTATAAAATCACAGAACTCTCTGGCGGACCGGAACGCGGTGATAATCTTAATGCTACCGGCAATTTTATTTATCCTGTTAACGCTAGAATCTCGTCTCCGTTTGGACCGCGCAGACACCCGATTTTTGGAGTGCGTAGTATGCACTCAGGGATTGACTTAGCGGCTCCTCGCGGCACTCCGATAAAATCCTCAGAGGGCGGTATCGTTATTTATTCTGGCTGGTATGGTGGCTATGGTAAGGTCGTAATTGTCGATCATGGCAAGAGCTTCTCTACTCTCTATGCTCACTTAGACAAGATCGCTGTTTCGGT
>JBILGG010000139.1:0-4356 GCA_044351165.1 Candidatus Caenarcanales bacterium
CGATATAAGCTGTTACTTCTTGGCCGTTTGTTAGGCGAACCCTAGCGATTTTTCTCATGGCCGAATTTGGCTTTTTAGGAGTCGCTGTTCTTACTTTTGTGCAGACGCCGCGCTTAAGAGGATTACTCTCAAGAGCTGGACTTTTACTCTTTTTCTTAGAGTTTTTTCTACGTTTACGAATTAACTGCTGTATAGTTGGCATTACAGGTAGGAATCTTAGCATTATCAGGTGGTGTATTTCACAAGACTCTTATTTTCTTAAGATTTTTGTTATGAGAAAACTGCTCTCCTTAATTTTTTATGGACTAGAAAAATTATTATTTAGGACAAGAACTTTTGGGATATTATCCTAAAAGGCGGTAGGGGGGGAGATTTCTGGAGCTAAAAAACCATACCAGCATTAGATTTTTGGGGATTAACGTGAAGTTAAAAAGAGCAGTTCTCAAGGGGAGATTTGGGGTATCATAGTATTAAGGATATTTAATGCTGATAAAAACGCTTAATCTTATATTTTTGCTCGCTTTAAGCTTAAATTTGGGCGCAAGTGCAAAAACTCAAGATTTTGATACCTTGAAAAACCTACTAGGAAATAGAAGCCATGAGCCGAAAGTTTATTTACCTAGTTATGGTTTTCTCGGTTCAAAAATCGATATTTCTGTAGTCGCCCCCGGAGCCAAAAAAATCATTTTACTCGCTTCAAACCAGCCAGGGCAGAGCGTTTTTAATGGAGTTGAAGTCCAGCTTGCTGAAAACTTTCTGGAAATTGGCTCAAGTCCCACTCCTAAAGCCAGTTTTAGCATTAATCTTGACCCCAGAACCAATACTAATCCCCTGGTAAAAGATCTGGATTACACTGGACAAAAACCTAACAATCTTTATTTTGAAGCACTTGCGTTATATGAGGATATCGAGGGCAATCCAGTTTTTAAGCATGCGTTGCTTTACGGAGCTAATGCAAATTTTACTAACCAAAATATTGTCGAAATCAAGTTGCCCGCCAAAGATGGATCTAGTGTATCCAGCATGGCTCGTAACTTTTTACCTGGTCTAATGCGCGCTGGAAGCGGTAATGCGGTCTTTTAAGCCATGTACTATTGCAATCACAATAAAGCAGATTTCAATAGATTTGTTGAGTTTTTCGGAAATATAAACGCCGATTCTATTTCTGAAGCTCAGTTCGTTTATATCAATTTAGAAGACTATATTTTCCCTAATTCTCGTGAAAATTTTTGTAATCATAATCTTTCAGCACGGGAACTCAATGAGCGATTTAATTCTATCTTGCAACAATTTTCGATTTACGAAAAGAATAAAAAAATTGACCCGCAATTTAGATTTTTAGGGATTGACTTAAAAGACGTCAAATCCACTACTGATGAGCAATTGTTCCGCTGGTCATATTACAATCATAAATTTGCCGCTTCGCAAGGACAGGATATCGAAGCGATGGATGCATGGCATAAACTAGAGCAATCCATAGACATTAATAAAATTGCTCGTTTCAAGGCGCGCCGAGAAGCTAATATTGCTCACTATATGCATATAATCAAAAACTCTCAATTCTTCACAGAGATTGTGTTTGGTGGCGTGCACCCACAAGTAAAAAACGAAATAAAATTTGGGTTAGATATCGCCGAAGAACAATACCTCGAAAAACTCATAAAAGAAAACAAGGCTAGTCTGATCTGCCGAAGAGTCAGTCATGGACTGGATTCCACCTTACTTGCTCTGGTTAAAAAATTTCTATCATTAAAAAAACTTAGTCTCAAAGCACATATAGTATCCACTTCAAAAAATCTCAGCCCCCATCATCTTTATATCCTAAGAAATATTCTGACCCACTTGGGTATTTTAGAGTCTAATATACAAGAAGCTAATTTTGTGGTTTTGGTTAATGATCTAGATGCACTCGGCTTAATTCCAGTCGTGGACACGGATATGCCGATTTTTGCTTGTGATTTATCTCAGCCTAGTACACCAAATTTTTCTTACCTTCTTCTAAAAGACGAAGGCTTTAATCAGATCTATGCTTACGCCAAAAAGAAAATCAATGAAGGTGAAGCAGAAACCTTCGTTAGGTCTATCTGTGCAGGTTTGATGAGTTTTATTTGCAAGAAAAAATTCAAAGATCAAATATCTTGTAATTATTTAAGTGATTATTATTACCCTCTGGCTGGCGCGCTGGGCAAAGATATCGCAGAATTCAAGATCGGCATCGCCTTGCTAGACCAAAAAATCTCAAACTAAAAGCCTGTAATAAGCTAAAATTAGCTAATCTATGCTCAAAGAAACTCTCGAAACCATCATCAAACAGTCACTTCAAAAAGCTCTTGATTCTGGTAATCTTGGTAGTTTGACCAGTATACCTGAGCATGTTGGCATAGAGATGACCAAGAACCCCGAGCACGGCGACCGAGCTATCAGTATCGCCATGAAACTCACTAAAGAAGCCAATCTGCCACCTCGTAAAATTGCCGAATCTCTAAAAGATGCTCTAGCAAGCAGTTCTGGCAAGTTTCAAAAAATTGAAATTGCAGGACCTGGTTTTATCAATCTCACTTTAGATTGGGACTTACTTAATGAATCGGTCTCCCAGATTATCACCCAAGGTCATAGTTATGGTCAGCTCCAGCCTGATCAGCGCCCCAATAAAATATTCA
This sequence comes from Candidatus Caenarcanales bacterium, assembly GCA_044351165.1. Classification (GTDB taxonomy): domain Bacteria; phylum Cyanobacteriota; class Vampirovibrionia; order LMEP-6097; family LMEP-6097; genus JBEAYS01. Next base: position 2,661 of record JBILGG010000139.1, read on the forward strand.
GTAAAATTCTTCTAGAGTATGTCTCTGCTAATCCCACTGGAGATCTACATCTCGGACACGGCAGGCAAGCGGTTTTGGGAAGTTCAATAGCTAATTTACTTAAGTGGGCTGGCTATGAAGTAGAAACAGAATTCTATATTAATGATGCTGGCGTGCAGATCGAGAAACTCGCCAATTCTACTCGCCAAGCACTTTTAATAGAAACTGGTAAATTACCAAAAGAGCAATACGACAACGAAAACAATTACCCACTTGAATCTATTCAAGAGTTTATAAGCCTAAAAACATTTTTAGAACGCAGTGGCTGTAAGGATTCTGAGCTAGAGAACCTAAGTCTGGAGATTTTTGGTGAGGTTTCCAAAAAGATTTTTTTGGAAACTCAAAAACAGCTACTAAAAAGTATTCATGTGATTTTTGATCGCTGGTACTCAGAAAAATCTAATCTTCATGAAAAAGATCTAGTCTCCAAAGCCTGTCAGGTACTTGATCATAATGGTGCTAGCTATACTCAAGATGGCGCACTCTGGTTTAAGGCTAAAGACTTTGGCGACGAGCGCGATCGTGTACTAAAAAAAGCTGATGGTAATTATACTTACCTCGCGGCTGATTTTGCCTATCACTTGGATAAGCTATCTCGCGGTCATGATCTCTTGATAAATGTTTGGGGAGCTGATCACCATGGACAAATTCCGGGCATAAAAGGCGGACTGCAAGCGCTGGGCATGGATCCAAGCCGTCTGGAAATTATTCTAGTACAGCTAGTGTCCCTAACCAAAAACGGACAAGAAGTAAAAATGTCCAAACGCAAGGGAGATATAATCCTCGTACGGGATCTTGTCCAAGAAGTCGGAGTAGATGCTTTTAGATACTTCCTGGTCGAGAGCCAAGCCAATAATCGCATGGTTTTTGATCTAGAGCTAGCCTGCAAGCAAGACAAAGACAATCCTGTTTACTACATCCAATACGCTCACGCGCGCTGTGCAAGTATTCTTCGCAACATTTGCAATAGTCGTATCGATCAAGAAACAGGACAAGAAATCCCTGCATTAATTTCACCAGAAGAACTTAATCAATGGATCGAAGAGTTTAAAACCAATCACAGATTGCTTTCTACTGCATTTAAAACATGTAGCGCAGACGAGCAAGCTTCAGCAAAAGCTTTAATTTTGGCTCTTGCAAACTTCCCAGAAGAGATAAAAGATTCAGCTCTCGTTTATGCACCTTATAAAATAGCAAATTATCTAAAAAATATAGCTAGTTTATTTCATCAGTTTTATAGCCATAACCGTGTTATTTGTGAGGATAAGACCCTTATGCAAGCTAGATTAGCGATAGTGCTTGCTTGTAAAATAACTATCGCTAATGCTCTTAGAATCCTAGCGATTAGCGCTCCAGAGAAGATGTGATTCGCTAATAAACCATATAGTATTTATTTTCGGACTCTGGATAAACCATCTTTTCGATTTTAAAATCTGCAATCTCGAGTTCCTCACTATGATTGCGATAGGAGCCGTCTTTAGGGAAGATGGCATCGAGATCTTCATCACTAAACTCATCATCGTCCTCTGGAGAGCATTCCCAGTCTTCTATCAAATTAGCGTGCCCTAAACGGATCATGTGCTTGGATTTAGGCTTATCTAATCGATCATGCTGAGCTTTTAACTGCACAAAAGTCACATAGCCATCTAACATCTCT
>JBILGG010000140.1:0-4342 GCA_044351165.1 Candidatus Caenarcanales bacterium
GTTTGGTAATAGTGGGCGGTGAAATTACCACTACTAGCTATGCTCCAATTAGTGAAATTATAAGACGCAAAATTCACGAAATCGGTTATCACAAGAAGTCTGGTGGCGGGTTTGATGCTGAAAACTGTGCTGTGATGGTTACTATAGATCAGCAATCTCCCGATATTTCAGCGGGTGTAAGTAAGGCAAAAGAAGTTCGCGAAGGAAGTTCTTCGGATCCTGCTGACCTCTATGGCGCTGGGGATCAGGGTTTGATGTTTGGGTTTGCTTGTAATGAGACAACTGATTATATGCCATTAGCCATCAGCATCGCTCATGATCTAATGAAAAAACTTGCTGAAGTTCGCAAGAACGATCCTGATATTCATTACCTTAGACCGGATTCCAAAGCGCAAGTAACTCTTGAATACGAGGATGATAAGCCAGTTAGAGTGGATACGATCCTGATCTCTACTCAACACGACCCGGTTATTAACGGTGAAACTGATAACGACAAAATCCAAGAAATTATCGCAAAAGATCTTCGCAAGAAGGTTGTAGATGAAGTGTTTAAGAACTATGATCTAAAACCAGATAGCAAGACTAAGTATTTCTTCAATCCTTCAGGGCGCTTCGTTACTGGTGGCCCGCAGGGTGATGCTGGGCTTACCGGTCGTAAAATTATCGTAGATACTTACGGGGGCTATGCTAGACACGGTGGAGGAGCCTTCTCTGGCAAAGACCCTACTAAAGTCGATCGCAGTGCCGCCTACGCGGCTCGCCACGCGGCCAAAAACATAGTGGCCTCTGGACTTGCTGATCGGTGCGAAATTCAGATCTCTTACGCGATCGGAGTGGCACACCCTACGAGCATTAATGTAAATACTTTCGGGACCGGCAAAATCGACGACGTGCGCATTACTGAAATCGTAAAAGAAGTTTTTGATTTTAGACCATATTCGATTATCAAGAATTTTAGATTGCGCGAAATGCCTAAACTTAATAACGGGCGCTTCTACCAAAACACTGCCGCTTACGGACATTTCGGTAGATCTGATCTAAATCTACCTTGGGAAGAATTAAATAAAGTATCAGAACTAAAACAAAAAGCTAGCCAAGTAAAAGTCGCATCCTGAGCTGAATTGATAAGTTAGGCTGTTAGAGCCTTGACTTGTAACCATTCTGGATGAGCGAGATACCAGTCTATTGTTTTTTGGAGATTGCCTTCAAAACTTGTTTCTAGCTTGAATCCGAGGGCTTCAAGTTTAGTGCCGTTCATTGAGTATCGAAGATCGTGACCTTTTCTATCTTCGATAAATTTAATTAGTGAATCAGGCTTGCCAAGAAGCTTTAGAATCATTTTGATCAGATGTATATTCGAGATTTCTTTGTGACCAGGGATATTATAAATCTCACCGATTTGTCCTTTGGTGCGCACGAGGTCTACTGCGCGGCAATTTTCTGCTACGAAGATCCAATCGCGCATATTGAGACCGTTTCCGTAAACTGGAATAGGCTGGTTATTCAGAGCGTTACTAATAACCACAGGGATTAATTTTTCGGGATATTGGTAAGGACCGAAGTTATTACTAGAGCGTGTGATTAAGCAAGGCATCTGGTAGGTTCTATGATAAGAGCGTACAAGGCAGTCAGCGCCAGCTTTTGAAGCGGAGTAAGGGTTGTTGGGTAGCAAGTTTGAGCTCTCGGTGGTAGATTCAGAATCGAAATCTAAAGACCCATAAACCTCATCAGTACTGATATGCAGGAATTTTTCGACTTCGTTTTTGAGTGCGATATCTAATAAAACCTGCGTGCCAAGAGTGTTATGGACGACAAAAGCTTCAGGCTCTTTTATGGAATTATCCACATGAGACTTGGCCGCGAAATTAACTAACTCTTGAAATCTATGCTGTTTAAAAAGATTTGATACAAGATCTTTATCCAAAATCGAGCCGTGAATAAAGTGGTATCGCTCAGGATCCAGGTGTTTATGATTGTTTCGTGAGATTTCAAAATCAAGAGCGTCTAAATTAAAAACTTCTAGATCTGGATATTTTTTTAGGACATGGTGTATAAAATTAGTACCAATAAATCCATTTGCGCCTGTTACTAAGATTTTTTTTTGCATGATTAGACTTTTATTTTTGTAGGAGAAATAAATAGATTTTTTTGCAAACCCACATTCTTAGAGGATTTAAAAGCATATTCAAGTGCTTCTGTTAAATAAAAATGCCCTTTCTCAGCAAGCATACCTATTACATTTATATTTTTATATTCCTGGGATCTAAAAGTATTTCTCATCTTATCAAGCTCCTGAATAAAATCTTTTGTCAAATTAGGAAAAGCATGGCTGTTCAATTCCGCTTTTATAAAATTCACTTTGTGATCTGAAATGATATTCATATCCTTAAGCTCTTGAATAACTTGGTCTTCGACATTGTTAGTATCTTCATTAATCCAAGTAGATGCGCAGATTGGATAACCCTTTTCAGTAACAGATCCTGGGCAATAATTGAAATAATTAACCACTCTAAATATATTTGTATCGGGTTTAAAATTATATACATAGAACATTTCACCCACGTCAGCAGGCTTATCAAGCATAATATTTACAAAAGCCGCTTTTGAAAATTGTGGTTTTAAGCTTGAATTATTTATCCCTAAATATTTCAGCAGTAATGGATATCCAGCGTTCCAAAACAAATGCTCAATATTATTAATCTTCATGGACGTCCCATCATGACTAAATTCCAGAGAATCACATTGATCGTTTTTTATAATTAGATTTTCAATATCAGCGGTCGTATAAAATTCAACTCCATATTCTTCTAAGATATTTTTTAATTTTTCTATGACTCGATACATACCAAATTTCTTAGGATAAATTAAGCGACCTGGACGTAAATAACAATCAGGTAAGCTAAATTGATCAGGAAAAGCAATCCTGGAGCGTAACGCATCAGCTTTCATTAAACCATTTACTTCTTGTTCGTCGAAGAGTACTACTCTACCTACGGGTATAATATGCGTTGCCATTGGATCTAAAAGCACTGGATCCATCTTGTAATGTTTATAAACAATAGGTTTGAAAATTTCTTCATAGAGAGATTCACCAAATTTAGCGGTTAAAAAATCTTTTGCATTATCGTATGACAGAGGGCTTGTATCTTTTTTTAACTGCATACAAAGATCGCCGATATATTGAGATTTCTTTTCTTTTGGTAAGTCTCTCAAGTCAACAAAAGGGGTATTTAATTGTAATTTATTATTAAAATATGTCCCTGAAATATCCCTTCTCAAGCCGCTCATATATTCCCATTGATCTTCACCAAGAATTTCAATAAATAGATTGTCTATTTCGGGGATATTTGTCTCCGTATAAATATGAACGCCATAATCAAAAACTAGATCATTTGGATAGTGCACGCTTTTGTATAACCCTCCAAGCTCTGAGCTTTTTTCTAGTATCAGTATCTTTGATTTTACTTTTTTGTTTTTTTTGAGATCTAAAGCTAGTAGCATAGATATTATGCTCGCGCCAACGAAAACTATACTACTATTATTTTTCTTACTCATAACTTTAATTACAAACTAATTCGTAAACGTCCTTTACTATTGCCCTTGCTCCAAAAAGCTCTTTTTGTTGCATTAAAGATTCATTGAAGCCGATTTCTGTTTTAGCTGTAGAAGTTCCAAAATCAAAAAATTCTCTATCAGAATAAATATTATTCAGAAGCTCATCTATGATGATATCTACTGCTCCAAGAGCCCTACCTTCTTCCGTGCTCGATATATACTGGGTTTTAACGATTCGCTCGTCAATAAAAACTAAAACTCCAGCTAGCATTTTTTGATTTAATTCTGCTATGTATAGTTTTATATTATTAGGGAATCTTGAATTTAGAAGATTGATTTCTTGAGCGTTATGTACTGGCTTGGTTTGGTATTTCTCATTTAAAAGTTTTTCAATCATCCCAAAATATGCCTCATAATCTGTAGATTCTTTTACTTCAATTCCCGCTTCTTTAGCTTTTTTGATACATGATCTTCGCCCTTTGGCAATTTTAATTGGGCTTTGAATATTTATAACGCTAGTAATGTCTCTGCAAACTAGTTGAGCTCCTGCTTTATACAATGCAAATAAATCCTCATCCCCAGGCTTTTTAAAATAAATATTGGGCATGGCTTTGTAAATAAGCTTATCTAGGTTTTCATTTTTCATATAAGTTTTTAACGCCTCAATTACTTGATACATCCCCGTAACTTTTAGGTCATCAGAAACTATAAATCCCCCAAAAGTCAATCCTCGATGTGAATTCAAGGAATTGTCACTAATATGAGAGGGTAATAAAGCTATAAGAGA
>JBILGG010000141.1:0-4340 GCA_044351165.1 Candidatus Caenarcanales bacterium
TACCTTTGATTTTTTCTGCCATAATCCATAATTATAGCAAAAAATCTTCCGGTAATTTACGCAAAAAATATTGAAAATTTTTCTTGCGTGCTAGTATTGAATCCATGTCAAGAAAAGAAATTAATCAAGTTACAATAGTCGGCAGAGTCGGCAAAGACCCAGAAATCAAGTATTTCGATTCAGGCAACACGCTTGCAAGTTTTTCTATCGCTGTTAATCGCCCCACCAAAAATAAAGAAACCGATTGGTTCGATATCAAGCTTTGGGGCAGGCAAGCCGAAATCGCTGGTGAATACGTTCGTAAAGGATCGCTAGTAGGAATTCTTGGACAATTAGATTTTGAAAGCTGGAACGATAAGACTACTGGCGCGCTCCAAGTGAAGCCCGTGATCTCCGCTTCCGACCTAAAACTACTCGGCGGAAAATCCGATAACGCCATGTCAATGAATTAAGGATTCACTCCCTAAGCCTAATAAACAAGCACCATCGCAATTGCCATGAGCTTTTCGTGGCTTATAGAAACTTTTATAGTGCTAAGTCCCTTTTCTTTAGTGAGTAGGGCAAGCTTGTCGCTAGATCTAACTAAGGGCGCGCCGCTGATTTTATCTCGTAAAATTTCTATATCCTGAAAACCAAGTTGCTTGCCTATCCCAGTTCCAAAAGCTTTTGCAATAGCTTCTTTAGCGGCGTAGCGACCTGCCACGCGCTGAAAAAAACTCAAGTTGGAATCGGTGGAATTAATCTGATCGATCTCTTGAGCGCTTAGAATTCTTTTTAGAAATTTTGCGCCAAACTTTAGATAGATTTTTTCTATTCTTTTGGGGTCACAAAGATCTGTTCCGATGAGCATTTTAATATTTTACCCCCCTACGCTAACAAATCGGGCTTTATATAATATTTATCATTAGTATTAGCCAGCAAATATCCAGCCGCCTCTAAGTAATTAGCGACTAGCTTGTGCGGGATATTAAAAATATCTGCCGTATCATCGAGATCCGTGGTGTTATTACGCACACAAATCAAATCCACATCATGCTTCCAGGCTTCTATCATGGGCACACTGTTACACGAATCATAAGGCACGACCAAATTACACAAATCATGCACGACAATATCATCGGGCTTTTGCTTCAGACCAAGCTCACTGGGCTGATTATAAGCGTTAGTAAATAATTTATAACTATCCGGCAAGGGAATGATTTGCGGTGAATTTTGGAGGCATTTAATCACTGAAGCTAGAAAACTATCCGACAAATACTCAGCAGAGGATTTACTAGAGACCTCCAAAAGCTCACTAGCAGTGAGTTTTGGGCCAGATGCTCTTAAAATTGGTGCGTGCGCAGACGGAATAACAAAAATACTTGAAACCAGATGCGCGATCTTCGCTTCGATCTTACCAATAGGATCGTGTCCCTGACCGGATTTGTAGGCATGAGCCGCCGAAGACTGTGGATCTTCATCCAGCACACACAAAACAGCCAGCGCCGTTGCTCCCGCCAAACGAGCTCTGTGACACGCTTCCAGCAGAGTATCAGCATCAGAAATGCTAGTAAGATTATTTGCGCCTACTGGCTTGGCGGTATAAAAAATCTCTTCGATAATATCGACGCCATAAACGGTACGAGCCGCTTTTAGACAGGTTTGTGTAAGCGCGCGCTCATAATCATCAGCACAGGCATCTACCACCACGCCAATTTTGTGTTTGGTATTAAGTCTAAGAGCTATTTGCCTTGCAAAAAATCTATCCAATAACCAGCCATCTATCACTACCACATTATCCGGGATATCCGTTAGCAATGCGGCATTGACGACATTGGGATGAGTAATCAAAAGATCAGAAGCCTTAGCAAGCAGTCTGCAAGCGGGATTCGCGTCCCCAGCAAAACCACCGATACTAGCACCGATCCCTGTGGGCACTATCATGCAATTAATATTTCTTAGGGAGCTTGGGTTGGTTTTTAGCATGAGTACAATAATAACAGTAGTTAAAAAACGTCGATTTTATTGGGTTTTTGAATAATTTGTTATTTTTAAAAAAATATGGGAATAATAGTATTTTGGGCTAAAATTGGCTCTATGCAAAAATTTTTCTTAGAAAAAAATTTTTTACTCGGGGTTTTACTGAGTGCTTTTGCTTTTGGCTCACTACCGGCTAACGCTGGTTTTTTTGAGGATGTAAAAAATATTGTCCCTCTAAAAAAAGATCAAAAGTTTCAATTCCCCGTTAATTGCACTCTGGGTGAAGATTGTTTTATTCTTTTTTATCCTGACGCTTACAACACCACTCGCCAAGCGGATCACAAGTGCGGTCTGAGGACTTTTGATCAAAACCAAGCGACGGTTATCACCAGCCATTCTATCCAGCAGATGCTTAATGGGATCGCTGTGCTTGCGGCGGCTGATGGTAAAGTTACTAAAGTAAAAAAAGATAGCGAGCTGAGCGATGATGATAATCAGTACATCAAAAACTCATCAGAAAACTGCGGAAATCAAGTCGTGATCAGCCACGGACAAGGCTGGGAAACTCACTATTGTTTTTTGAAGCCTGATAGTATTCTTGTCAGTGAAAAGCAACTTATAAAAAAAGGTGAGCAAATCGCTGAAATGGGCTCTGTAGGCTACACTCAGAGCTTACCTAATCTTTATTTTTATGTTTATCATAATAACAAAGCTGTAGATCCCTTCGTGGGCCCGATGACATACCATGCTTGTAACACAGTCCAGAAGCCACTTTGGGATACGATGATCCCTTACCAGAGCATTAATATTATTGGAGCTGGTGTCGATGATAGACCAATTAACCGCGATTATATTACCGAGTTCGGTGGCATGCACAAAAACCGCATCAATAGCACCAGTAAAAATTTTGGGTTTTGGATTTTTGTGGCTGGCTTACTTGACGGTGATGAAGAAATTTTTGAAGTCTATGAGCCGGGCGGAAATCTCGAGCATAATTACCAGGGTGTAATTAAGAACTTTAAGGGCTTCCACTATTACATTAACGCGATCGAGTTTGATAAGCCCGCCAAAGGCTTCAAAAAAGGCACTTGGAAGCTAAGGTACCTAGCCCTTCGCAAATCCAAACCCATACTCAAGATCGAGCGGATTGTGGAAGTGATCTAAAAACTATTTACTTTTAAACAACGCCGTTTCACGAATATTAAAAACATTAACGATAAAGAACAGCAAAGTCTTAGTAACAAACAGCGAACTAAACAAGCTCAGCACCACACCGATCAGCAGTGTAACAGCAAAGCCTTTTACCACGCCAGTTCCAAACATAATCAAAATCAAACAAACCATTGAAGTGTTCATATTGGAATCAAAAATACTAGAGTAAGCACGATCAAAACCATCTCTAATACCGATGAGTACTGATTTTCCTTCGCTCATCTCTTCTTTGGCGCGCTCAAAAATCAGAATATTAGCATCTACTGCCATACCGATACTCAGAATAAAACCCGCTAAGCCAGCTAGGGTGAGGGTTACGTAATCCTGAAAAACGAAAAGACTCATAAGCACATAAACAGTAAGCGCGATTGCCGCAATTAATCCTGGCAGGCGATACACAAAAATCATAAATAAAATCACAGCCAAGAAGCCCCAAGTACCAGCTTGAATGCTTTTGTTTATCGACTCTTCGCCAAGAGTCGCACCGATAGATCTTTCTTGGAGAATTTTTACCGGCACCGGAAGCGCACCAGCATTGAGTTGTACGGCTAGATCCTGCGCTTGGTCAGCAGTAAAATTACCAGTTATCTGTCCGTTACCAGCGGTGATCGCGGTGCGCACAGTAGGAGCAGAAATTAAATTACCATCAAGAAAAATTCCGAGCGGCATACCTACTAGGCGAGCAGTTAGCTCTCCAAATTTTTGGGCCGCTTCAGGCTTAAGCTCAAAATCTATCGCCCAAGTGGCCACGCCATCGGTGCTTGCTTGCGCTCTTTTAAGATCAGCGCCTGTAATACCGGTGCTAACCCACTCGTCAGGCTGGGTGCCAGCTTGCTTAAACTCTAAATTAGCTGTCGCAAGTAATCTGCGCTTAACAGTGGTCGGATCAGCACCTGGAACCTCCACCAGGATTCTGTTTTTGCCCACTTGCTGGACTATCGCTTCGCTAGTGCCTGAGGCGTTTACACGATTTTCAAAAACTTTTACCAAACCTCTCATTACTTGCGGATTTATTTCAGGGACTTTTTCTGTAGGCAAAGCCTCAAACTCAAACTGCGAGCCGCCCACCAGATCCAAACCTAATTTCATCTTGGTGAACACATAAAGATTATTAGCTTTATAGACTAATTGTTTTTTTAATTTGTCGAATTGAGGTGCTTGACTGGCAC
>JBILGG010000142.1:0-4339 GCA_044351165.1 Candidatus Caenarcanales bacterium
TATCGACATCGCCGCCCAAAACCACATCAGCGCCATAATCCAGCCCGGCGGCTCGATTAGAGACCAAGAAGTGATAACAGCGTGTAATAAATCAGGAATCGCGATGGTGTTTACTAAGATGAGGCATTTTAAGCATTAGATATAATTGGACAAGGTATAGATCAATTCGCACCGCAACCATCGTGATGATTTGTCATGTCATAAGTTCAGGACATTTATCTCTTTTCCAGAATCCAGAAAACCCATTGTCTCTAGATTTAGAATCGGTTAATGGAGGATAAAGTTTTGATAAAACTTCACCAATTTTTTTAATATTTTCCAAACCTATTATACTGTTTTTTAAATATTCAATTAAATCAGGAATTTCTTCTTTGATTTTGTCAAAGATATTAATAGAATCGAAAAATTCTTTAGTAGGACTCTTTTGGATTTGCTTTACTAAACCTTTAATTATTTCAGCATTTGGAGAATGGTTAACATCACCTGAATTTAATGCGGTAATAAGATTGTCTTGAAAATCATCATGAATTGTGGGTAAAAAAGGCTGAATGGCTTTATTAAACTCTGAACTAACAACAAGCCTTGGAAATGAACATCGAAAACCAGGTCTTAAAAAATTATTTACAAAAGCAACAAATGACATAATAATAATATAATAACATATAATTAAAAAATAAGCAAGGTCGCTAATTGTAACATTATTACAATTAGTGCAGAGCTTATTGTAACATTATTACAATTAGCTCTAGGTTTTATATAGTGTTTGAGGCTTTAGTAAAAATATCTTATTATAATAGGGTTTTAAGGATCTATTCTCCGATGATTCAGGAGAAAAACTTCATAAACTAAGACTCCCTTCCATACTAGATCTAGAAATAGCGGAGCTCAAATTAGCAAGGATCATGAATGGGAAGAATATTTAGGAATATTGATCTCGTGGATATGAAAACAACAAACCCCGTTTTAGGCGTGCAGATCATAAAACAGCATGAAATTTTAATTATGAAAAATCCTAAAATCTGGGATTCTTGGATGAGAAATATGCTCTGTCAATATCATGATCTCACCATAGCTAGGCGTGATTTAGTTAGAGACCTCGGCAAATATAGTGTTGTGGGAGATTAATTATGAATATAGATCGAGATTTAATACTTGCAAAAATTAATAATATTCAAAATTATCTAAATAGCATAAAGACTTACACAAGAAATTTTGATATAAATTCTCTTGATGAAATTATGGTTCAAGATTTGGTAGTGCTGAATCTTGAAAGAGCAATTCAAGCGTGCATCGATATTGCCTTACATATACTTTCAAGAGAAGCCTTAGGAGTGCCTTTATCAATGGGAGATGCGTTTTTTTCACTGTATAAAAATTCCTTTATTAGTGAGGAATTGAGTAAAAATTTAATTAAGATGGTAGGTTTTAGGAATATCGCTGTGCTCGAATATCAAAGATTAAATTTAGATATTCTAAAATCTGTAGTAAAAAACAATCTAAAAGATTTTGAAGAGTTTTATAAAATCATTTTAGAAAAAACTAAAAGCAAGTATTTCCAGCAAACCACCACTAATCCAAAAACGACAAATCCAAGCCTTTTTGCTTAGAGTAGATGACCTTGCCGGTGCGCTTGATTTCTTGAATAAAGCCGGGGTCGATAAATTCTTCTTGATAATAAAGCTTAGGTGAAAATGAGAAAAGCTGTAAATCCGGGTCAAAAAATTTGGTTTTGTCTTTTATGGTTCTGGTGTTACAAAATGCACTAGTGCTAGTTAAATCTGAAGAGACTAGGGCAAGGTCTATATCACTATTATCAGTGGCCTGCCCCCTAGCATAAGACCCGAACAAAACCAGCTCATCAAGACTAAAACTTTTGGTCACTTGATCGAAAAAAAGTTTTAAAAACTCTTTAAGCTCTAGATTATTTTTTTTTCGAGCCATCTAAAAATCCTTTCAGTTTCATTAATAATTTTTGTACTAGTTTCAAGATTATATTTTTTTTCAAGTTCATCAAAATCATCGGGATATCTAGTTGGAATGTAGCTATCCGATAGTTCATCTAAAAATGCTTTAATATCTTCTTGTAAATTAATTATCAAGGCTTCTCCAGCCAGTTTAAGAAGGTTATGCACTTTTGATGGTATCTGACCCTGCTCTATAATAAGGGCTTTTAATAATTTTTCAAGCGCAGAGTGAGATTTTTCTATACTTAAAATATAATTTCCAATAGTTAAATTATCTTTTGCATATTTAAGATCTCTTTTTGCAATCTTTAACCAATTTTCAGTAGATTTTTTCATCGCACAATTCTAATTTTTATAAAAACCCTAATAAAGAAATTTTAGCAAAATTAGTTGTGGCAAACCACCGCTAATCCAAAAACGACAAATCCAAGCCTTTTTGCTTAGAGTAGATGACCTTGCCGGTGCGCTTGATTTCTTGAATAAAGCCGGGGTCGATAAATGAATTAGGATTATAAAATTTTGAAGGATGGAGAGAAATAAGCTGTAAATCAGGATGATGGACATTAAAAGTGCGTTTAATATGAAGATTATTGTCAAAAATTGGCAAGCGAGGATTAAGGTCTTGAGAAATCACAGCGAGATCTATGTCGCTTAAATCATTAGGATTACCTTTTGCATGAGAACCAAACAAAATCAATTCTTCAATATCTAAATTTTGCGTTATTTTTTTATGGTGCTATTTAAAATAGTTTTTACTTTAGTTTTGTTTCGAGCCATCGCACAATTCTAATTTTTAGCCTGCGCGAGCAATTGGGCTTCGGCTTCTTGCTCAGCGCGCAACTCTTCAAAACATTCAATGGCAATGGGGAACTTAGATTTTACCAATTCAAGCGAGGCGTGCGCGTACTGCTGGATCTCCCACTGAGCGTCTTTTGGGGCGCGCAGGTAGTACCAGTGCATAAAATTACGCAGGTTAACAGTAGTAATAAACTCCGTGTGCGAACCCACAGGAAGCACTCCCCGAGCCTGTTCCCTGCAGACACCCAGCTCAAGCAGTTTATTATAGGCTGATATCGCTGATTGGGTCGCTAGATCATAAATCTCGCTTGCTGTAGCTTGATCGATTTCGCTCTGCTCTGCTGACTCACTAGCTTGCTTGTTTTTTTCGGCTTGCTTGCGAAACTCATCTGGCTTATAGACAGTGTTATCGAACACCGTGTAGCGCGCAGAAATCTCGTTAAAAACCCAGCAACGATGCTTCATCCATTGGCGCGCGATATAGATCGGGCATTTGACGCGGAACTTAAGAGAGTTTTGCTCAAAAGGCGTCCAGTGCTTGTGCTTAGCAAGGTATTTGATAAGTTTTTTGTCGCGGGGCTCGAGGGCGGGCGACTCGGACGCGTACGAAACGCGAGCGGCATTAACGATGCTCAGATCGTCTCCCATACTATCGAGTAATTCCATGGACCCAAGAATACCCAGTTCTGCAAGAAGAGGGTTTTTGGAGTTGATACTAAAAATTGGTTTGTCGTTAGTTATGATCGAAGCAGAATGTCCCATAAGATAAGATTTTAGCAGGGTTTTGGGGTTTTGGGAAAGTTAAATGTCGAATATCGACGCCCTTGATATAATTTATCTTGTGAAACCAAGTACTGATAATTGGTTAAAAATAGCCGCAAAAGATCTTAAAATGGCAAAGCTGTGCTTAGATGGTAATGAGCCTCTGGGTGTTATTAACCATCTGCATGCGGCAGTAGAAAAATTACTAAAAGGCATTGTAGAAGAAGGTGGAAGCATACCACCCAAAATCCATAGCCTGAAACAATTAGCGATAGATGTTTGCGCACTTAAGTTAGAGAAACATCAAAGTGATTTATTTAATTTGTTAGACAAGGCGTTTATAAGCTCTAGATATCCTAACGAGGTCGAAAGATTTGAAGAAGAATATGACATAGTAAGATGTCAACAGCTCTTCAGTGATGTTGAGGTAATTATAAAATGGTTAAAAGGTTTACTACAGAAGAATTAAATAAAGTTATTAATAGTTATTTGAAGGCTTTAAACGGGAAGATCTCTGTTCAGAAGGCGATTCTATTTGGTTCCTACGCTAAAGGTTTAGCTCATGATTATAGTGATATTGATTTACTTATTATTTCAGATGAATTACCAAAAAATAAGCTCAAAACTTCTAATGGTTATTTCTTGGATCAACTTGCAGGCAACGTAAATCCTTCACTAGAAGTAATAGGAGTACATCCTGAGAATTTATCAGACCCTGTCTCACAAAGTTTTTTTGAGGAAATTTTTAGAACAGGAATAGTATGTAATCTTTAAAAGAAGCTGTTTGAGCTAAGATTAGTAATTTTCAAAAAAAT
>JBILGG010000143.1:0-4327 GCA_044351165.1 Candidatus Caenarcanales bacterium
CGAGAAAAACACAAACATCAGAGTATAAACTACAGGCTCGCGATAGTAATCAGCGATATAAACTTCATCACTCGAATCATCGATCCCTAATAAGTAAAAATGATTCGGCTTAGCTATGATGCTGTAAGGCTGATAATCAGGCACAATATTAGTAAGAAATATCTGCTCTTTTTTACCATCATTATCAAATTCTAGTTTTACTAGTTGTTCGCGAAATTCACCAGTAGTTTTTTCCTGGACATCAATAACCTTGGCTACTTTTTGTAAAGTATGAGTGGATCCATTTTCAGCTTGAACGGAATTGATTCCCAAACAGAAAAAAACTAAAAAACTTAAAAATAATAACTTGCGCAAAATCTTATCCTCTTTTTGAACTAGGTATTTTTATTATAGCTAAGTATTTCTTATCTTTTTAATATTTAGAAGTGGATCCTTAATTACCAAAAAATACATTAAATGGTGTATTAAGAATAATAAAATACCCCTTTTTGGTGATAATTATCTAGTTATTTTGGCGTTATTCTGGGTTTAATGTACTAAGTATGCCAAAAGGTCAAAGTTCTGTAAAAAGTTGGAGCAAGCGAATGAAAGTTGCAGCGACTTTGGTTTTGATGGATCAAGAGGCCGCAGCAAGCGTACTAAGAAATTTTGATGACGATCACGAAGTAATTGCTCTTGCAAAAGAAATTTCTATGGTTAGCACTGTTAGTGAAACAGATCAAGAGATTTTATTAAATGAAATGTATGATATTCTCCAAATCCAAAAAGGGGTAGCAAGCGGTAGCTTAGACTTAGCTGAAAGCATGCTTGTTCAGGCTTACGGAGCCGATGGAGCTAATGACATCATTGATAAAATGACGAACACCATCCAAAGAGTTCCTTTTGAATTTTTGCGAAGTATCGATCCTGAGCAGATCGCCACAACCATCCAGCACGAACACCCACAAGTTATAACTCTGCTTCTTTCACATTTAAAAATCGAAAAAGCTGCTCTAGTCTTGCAAAATTTACCCGAAAGCATTAGATCAAATATCGCAATCAGGCTCGCCAAGATGGATAGAACTAATCCTGAAGTCTTGTCTGTAGTAGAAAGAATTTTAGAAAGAAGATTCGCTGGGATTATGTCACAGAACGAAGTTCAGAATATGGTGGGCGGTGTTGAATCATTGGCTGAAATTCTTAACCGCGTGGATCGCAACACTGAGAAACGCATACTTGAAGATCTTGAGGCTATTGATCAAACTCTTGCAACTGATATTCGTAACTTGATGTTTGTATTTGAAGATATTGTCAGATTGGATGATAAATCTATCCAAAGATTGCTTCGTGATGTTGATACAAAAGACCTCGGTCTTGCTCTTAAAGGTGCTAATGACGATATTAGATCTATTTTCTTCAAGAATATGTCTGAAAAAGCCGCCAAGTTACTAAAAGACGATATCGAGATGATGGGCCCTGTTCTGATGAAGGATGTTTCAGAAGTCCAAACCAAAATCGTCGGTGTGGTCAGATCGCTTGAACAGGCTGGTGAGATTATTATTCTTGGTAATTCTGAAGAAGATATGTTTATCGAGTAATATGTTAATACTTTGGTAATTTAAAAACTTTAGTTAAATCTAAAAAAATCGCATAAGAGACCTGTATAATTATCAAAAGTACGGGTAGGTGTCCGAGAGGTTAAAGGAGGCAGACTGTAAATCTGCTCACGCAAGTGTACGCTGGTTCGAACCCAGCCCTGCCCACCATACTATCTAAACCATCTATTCTAGACTTACAGACTGTTTCATAAAACTAGCTGATTGAATTTAAGTGTATTAAAGGGTCTAAAAATCTAATGAGATACTTAGATTTTTTAGCTAAAAAATTTACCAAAAAAACATTTCAACAAGAAATTCCATATATTGATTTCACTCGTGAATATAAAAGCATAGAGGAAGAAATAGACAAGGCGTATAAACAAGTCATGAACAGGGGTTGGTATATACTGGGCCCAGAAGTTTCTAAATTTGAAAAAGAGTTCGCTAATTACTGTGGCAGCAAATATGCCGTTGGCGTAGCTAGTGGGATAGATGCTCTTACTCTTGTGCTAGATGCTTGGGGAATAGGTCCTGGGGATGAAGCGATAGTCCCAGCTAATACCTATATAGCGACAGCTTTTGCAGCGACTCATAACGGAGCTACACCTGTGTTTGTAGATATCGATCCAAATAGTTTAAATATCGATATAAAAAAAATTGAAGCTGCGATCACAGAAAAAACCAGAGTCATTATGCCTACACATCTTTACGGCCAAATGGCAGATATGGAGCCTATTCTAGAGCTTGCAAAAAAATACAATCTCAAAGTACTTGAAGATGCCGCACAAGCACATGGCGCATCACAAAACAAAAAAACATGTGGTGGACACGGCGATGCTGTGGCTTTTAGTTTTTATCCGACAAAAAATTTAGGGTGTTACGGAGATGGCGGAGCGATCACCACCAATGACCAAAATCTTTATGAAATACTTTTAAATCTTAGAAACAATGGATCAAAAACAAAATACTACTATGATTATGTCGGCTATAACAGTAGATTAGATGAAGTTCAAGCAGCTTTTTTATCAGTCAAACTAAAACACTTAGACTCTTGGAACTCAAAACGATCAGAGCTGGCACAGCACTATTTGAGGGAGCTTCAAGGGATTGAAGATCTTGTTTTACCAGCCACAGACAAGCATAATACTCATACCTGGCACGTGTTTTGTGTCAGGATTCTTAACGGAAGAAGGGAAGAATTGATAGAACATCTAAAAGCTAATTCGATTGGTTTTAATATACATTACCCTTTGCCACCGCATTTGCAAAATTGTTACAAGGACTTGGATTATAGTCTTGGTGATTATCCTATAGCAGAATCCACCAGTAAAGAGATCTTGAGTTTACCTCTTTCTCCATTTCATAGACCAGATGAAATCGTCGCAGTAATTTCTGTAATAAAGAAATTTTTTAATAAATAATGTCTAAAAGCTCATCATCTAGAGAATCAGAGAAACTACTTTCTATTGCGTCAAAAGCAATAGAGGAGCAGGATTATATTGGTGCATTAAATAATCTACAAAAAGCTATTTTAAAAAATCAAAAAAATCCAAAAGCTTGGCGATTGATGTCGATCGCTTGCAAAAAAATCGGAAAAATTGAGAATGCTGAAAGTTTCGTTTTGACTTCTCTTGGCTTAGATCCTAATTCCTATGAAGCGTGGGTAAATCTTGCTGAGATATATATAGATCGAGGAGAATTAGAAAAAGCGATGTCAGCAAGCCAGAAAGCTTGCGCAATAAAACCTAATCACGAAGATGGCTTGAAGGTTTTAGCTAATGTTTTTCTAAATCAAAAAAAATATATGGATTCTTTAGAAATATTTGAAAAAATTTATCAGCAAAATGCTAAAAATATTTTCGGGAACTGGGGTATTGCCTATAGTTTATATAAACTTAATAGAATAAAAGATGCAAAACCTTACATAGACTATATTTTAGCTTCTGGAACATTCTTGAAATTTGTGAATTTAATGTACGGATACTATCTTAGTGAAGTCGAAGGAAAAATTACTCAATCATTATCTTGGTTTCACGAAGAATTAAGCCTAGACCCCGAATCACCATGTGCAAATGGTGTCCTGGGAAGAACTTATGCTTCATTAGGAGAATCTGAAACTGCATACGAGTATGAAAAAAAACAATTGAAGGTAAATAAGACCGCAAACGTGTTTGATAATTTCTTAATGCATATTCACTACAATTCTAAAATTACGAATCAAGAGATTATAGATTGGGCAAATGATTATCAGAACGCAATTTACCCAGAATTACAGGGATTAAATATATCAAAAAAAAATTACCCAAATATTGATTGGAACACAAAAAAAACAAAATTGAAGATTGGTTTTGTTTCTGGGGATTTTCGTAAACATGCAATTTTTTCTTGGTTAAAAGGATTATTGAGCATGCTCGCTAACCATAATCTTGAGATTTATTGCTATTGCAATAATAAACATGATGTCGCCACTGAAATTTGGAAATCTGAGGTTCCCAATTGGAGAGACATCAAGGACTTAAATGATGACGAGTGTTTTGAATTAATAAAAAAAGATTGCTTGGATATTTTGGTTGACTTATCAGGACACACCGCCCTAAATCGGCTTGGTGTTTTTGCCCGCAAACCAGCTCCAGCACAGATCACATGGCTCGGACAATCAAGTCCAATTGGAATTAGAAACATCGATTATACAATCTCTGATGATTTTTTAATTCCACAAAATGAAGATAAATATTATATGCAAAAAGTGT
>JBILGG010000144.1:0-4315 GCA_044351165.1 Candidatus Caenarcanales bacterium
CCGCATAAATATTTTTTGGTGAGCGGAATTTTTCAGCTCACTCCAGATACAAAAGAAGCAATCAGGGAGCGGGTTATGGCTAATAATAACGCCCGCACTACCCACCAGCCCATAAAAGCATGGACTTGCGGATGTACTTTTAAAAATCCTCAGCCCGGTCTGAGTGCGGGTTTGCTCATCCAAGAGCTTGGTCTAAAAGGCACTCAAGTCGGTGATTTTGTGATTTCTGATCTGCATGGAAATTTTTTTGAGAATCACGGAGAAGGTACTTCGATGGATTTTTGTAAGCTGATGAAAATCGTTCAGCAAAAGGCTCTGAAAGAAAAAAATCTCTATCTTAAGCCTGAAGTTCAGGTGATGGGCGAGTTTACTGACGATGAGCTGAAGATTTGGCAGTAGTATCAGTAAGGATTTTTATAATCTCCGCAAAAATCTTAGGGCTATCTTGGTGACCAGAATAATAGTAAAACACCCTAGGCAAAAGGATTTGCTGAGGCTCTTGGGGTTTCGCTTGGGGCAAATACGCGATATCGTAATAATCCAAAAACTCAAATTTTACAACATTACCGCGCTGATAAAAATCTTCCTTCCACGGAAAATCATTATGGTAATCTAGCTCCCTGAGCTGGTTTAGATAGCCTTGCAGAGATTTTAGAGTCTCGGGTTTTAGGTATAAAAACTCAGAACCAAAAAGCTCATCGGGGTTATTGGTGGCATTGAGAATAGTTTTATTTATCAGACCGTTAGAGAAGATGCGATACTCGCTGATTCGGTCTAATTGGATATCACGAAGCTCGACTCTAAAAAGTAGTTCGGTTTTTTGCGGGCTAAGACGCGCGCAGGAAAAACAAAAAAACACAGTAATAAGCACGATGAGTGGTTTTAGGCGCATGATTTATATGATAAACCATGGGTGGTGTTTTTAGAACTTAAGCTTAGAATTGAGCGTTTCGATTTGTTTATAGTAAGTCATATCAAACAGCACCGGCGTTATCGAGACTCTATTATTCAAGAGGGCCCAGCCATCAGTACCTTCGCTCTCCAAACCCTCTATGGGCGCGCCTGCCAGCCAAAAGTACATATTGCCGCGCGGATCTCTGCGCTCTTCGTAATTCTCATCGTAAGCTCTATTGCCCAGCTTGGTAATCTCGACGCCCTTGTAATTGGCTCTAGGACCGGGCGGGACATTGATGTTTAGAAATGATCTGGGCGGAATTAAATTAGGGACATCATTAGTCTCCACGAAATTTTTTATCCAGCCAGCCGCTTCCTCAAACTCTTTTGAGGTGTAGCTATAAAGCGAAGTCGCGATCGAGGGCACGCCGATGAGCATGGATTCCATAGCCGCTGATACAGTCCCTGAGTACAATACATCGATCCCGAGATTAGGGCCGTGATTAATTCCAGAAATCATTAAATCAAATTTTATATCCTTAAAAAGTGCTCCCAGAGCGATTTTTACGCAATCGGCTGGCGTGCCGGAAGTTAGGTAGCCACCTTTTACGGATTTGGCGAGGTCTTTTGTCTTCACGAGGCTCACCATTAGCGGCTTGTGGAGGCTCATCGAATGTCCTGTGGCTGAGCGCTCTCTATCGGGCGCACAGACATAGACCTCGTGATCCACAGCTAGAGTCGTGGCCAAAGTTCTTATCCCATCAGCCCAGATACCATCATCATTTGCTACTAAAATTTTCATCTAAGAGTATTATGCCCGGTGTGGTGGAGGATCCTTAAGCAAAGAAATCTATGTTTTGATTTGATCTAATATCAGCAAAAGGATTAACATAAGTCCCATTGCTAGCAACGGACATTATTTTTTTGAATATGTCTTCTTCTTGTTCTTCTTCGTCTTCGTCAGTAAAGTAAGCTTCGGATGCTGAGTAGGAGTTTTTAAATAAATTATCTAACCAAGAGTCAAAGCTTGCATTAGTGTATGCATAAGAAGAATAATCACTATAATTTGAAGCCGTTGCCGTAGTTGGTGCCGGAGTTGTTGCCGGAGTTGTTGCCGGAGTTGAAGTATCTTTATAACTAAAGTCTACTTTTATGCCGGAAGGAGTCTGATAAATAGAGTGATTAGATTTAATAAGTTTATCAAGATCCCTACTTACCATAGCAAAATTTAATAAGATATCTTTGTATTCATTGGTTGCTAATACTGGGACTATTTTATCAGTGGTAAAGAAACCAGTATTGTATTTTTTTGAAAAATCAATAAGTTTTTCTCTTGTTTCCATTAGTTCTGAATAAGAGAATTGAGTTTTACCTTCTTCGTATCCTTCATAGTCAGTAATATGTTTAATTGTCGTGGAGATTTGTTTCTCAAGCAATTCTGCTAATTTTCTTCCGTTATTGGGGATACCACCCTTTCCTTCACTATCAGCACTCTCAAGACAAAGTGCCATGTGCTTACCGACTTGTAGATGACTGCCAGTTAATATCAAAAGTAATTCATAAAGCCTTTCAGAAGATTGTTTGACTTCGTCTGCAAGTTTTTCGCAATCAGCCTCAATTAAGTCACCTTTACTATCTTTTTTAGGTACTGTGAATTTTGTACTAGTGTCAAACTTCAGTTGATTAAATATAGCGTAATCATCCACTGGTGTTTTGACCCCATCTTTATCAGTAGTAAAAGTTTGTTTTAGGTTTGCCAGATCCGAAAGACTATACATTACTTCAGCTGTAGGTCTTTGAACTAAGCTATTAGGCACAAGAGCATCTCTGCCTCCTGCTTTTGCTTGAAGAATACTAACTCTAAGACCAGCGGCTAACTCATCGAAGTTTTGGCTTTTTTGAACTAGAGCATTAAAATCTATTGCATTATCGGCATTATTACAGATTAGTTCAAGAATACCGCTATTAGTATTAGGATCTCCGTAGCTTTTAGAGAAGTAATCAAGAGCTTTTCTTAGGTCTTCTTTACCAGAACCTGCAAATGCGGTTTGAAGTTCTTGTGAGGCTTCTTCTCCTCTGATGTACTTGCACATATCAGCGATTAATGCACGGCGATGAGATTCACCTAAAGAACTTTTATTTATAAAAGTTTCTAATGTAAAAACTTGATCTTTGAATTCATTATAAAGGCTTCCAGTGTCGATTTTTGAGTGATGGGTAAGATCATCATCGGCGCGTTTCTCTTGTTCTCGTTTAAGAAGTTTATTAAGTAAGTTTCTAAGCACTAAGGGTTTTTCTTGTGGAGTTAGATTATTTAGGTGGTCTTTAAATAAAAATTCGGCGGCTTTAATACCTTGATTTTGAGTATTATAATTAGGTGGGTTTTGGTTTAGAAGTCTAAGAGCTTCTGTGAGTTTAGGTGAAGCTATCTGTGATGGTAGAATTGTGTCAATATTTGCTTGATGAGCGATTAATGAAGCTTTTAACTCTATATCCTTGATAGTATCAGTATCTTGAGGATTTAATAAGCGGGTGCTTGCGATCATATCGTTAAAAGATCTAAAAGCATTTTCAACTACACTATCATTTACATTCATTTTTTTAAGTGACAAGAAATATCTAAGAGTATCTTTATCGCTTTCTTGAAGCTCTTCAAGATTTAGTAATTTGTTTTTTAGAGGTTCAATAACTATTTTGTCAGCGGGAGTAACAGAGCTCATGAGATTATCTAAGTTTTGAATCCAATCTAGATGAGTATCATGCATGCTGATCTGTCTAATGCCATCTATCTTCGTATTGATAGCGAGAGTATCTGGGGTTTGCCCAGCGTTACCAATACTAGAAATATCTAAGCTCATTAAGGTACCCATCGCAAGTATTTGAAGGGCGTTGTCATCTAAACCGTTAAATTTTGTGTCTGTTGTAGTTTTGGGATCAGTGAGTTTTGCTTCAAGAGCTTGAGTAAAGCTATCAGTTATTTGTCCAGTATTTTTAGTTGAAAGTTGAGCTAGATCGCTTGCCTCTTTGAGTCTAGTTATTTCTGCTGATCCTGGATAATTATTTCCAAAGATCTCCTTCATTCTTGCATCAAATTTTTCTAATTCAAGAGAGAAGTTTTTTCTTTTAATGGCCAATGATGCGTCAGAAGTAGCTGGACCAAATGGGCGTAAATCATAGGTATTGTTAGGTTCATCATTTTCGCCATCACCTTGAATGGTTAGGTATTGTTGGAGTTTTCTGATGTCTTCTGTGGTAAGTTCTTGATGAGTATTTTTTTTTAGGGTACTCTGTAAAATTTTAATTTCAGCTGGACTAAGAGCCTCACCTTTTAGAAGTTTGAGGGTTATTGCTGGAGTGAAATCGGTATTTGTTGTAAAATTTGGATTTGTTATAGGATTAGTAGTTACGCCAAGTGACATAG
>JBILGG010000145.1:0-4313 GCA_044351165.1 Candidatus Caenarcanales bacterium
TTTCAAGCTATCCATCTTTTGTTTTGTTAGATAGTGATGGAAAAGAAAAAGCTAGAGGTTCTTTTATTGATGAAAAAATTAAAAAAACAACAAAAGAATTAGCCGCTAAGAACGATAAAGCTCTTATTGAAAAACAAAAACAAAATCCTCCACAGCAGCAAACCCCTCCACAACAACAAAATCCTCCGCAACAACCTGGAACACCTCCGCAAACCCAAAATCCTCCACAACAACAAAATCCTCCGCAACAACCTGGAACACCTCCGCAAACCCAAAACCCTCCGCAAACCCAAAATGCAAATTCCCCACTAGTATTAAAACCTGGAGCAAAACCAGAAGATAAACTTGATTTATTAAATCAAATTGTCGCTAATAACAAATATTTTCCAGAAAGTAAATATAAAGAAGGAATAAATAAGTTGATTAATTTCAGCTGTGAAAATAATCAATGCAGACCTCTCTCAAAAGACGAAAAACTAGCTAATCTAGCGGATTTACCAGATAAAGATATGCAAAATTTTATAGATGATTATAATAATCGTAAGAGATAAAAAGCTATTATTATATACATGAAAACTCTTATGGACAGTGATTTGTTTGGAATAGATCAGGCCCATATTTGGCATCCATATACCCAACACAAAGTTTCAGCTAGTCCCCTACTTGTCAAAAAAGCCCAGGGCGAATTTATTTATGTGGTAGATGAATTTGGGCAAGAAAAAAAACTCATAGACGGTATTTCGTCTTGGTGGGTAAATATTCACGGACACTGTAATCCATACATAGCTAACGCCATCAAAAAACAATTAGACACCCACGAGCAAGTGATTTTTGCGGGGTTAACTCATGAGCCAGCAATTCAGCTGATCGAGAAGCTTCTGCCGCTCTTGCCGGTAGCCGATATTAATAGCGATTCTTTTAACCAGAGGTTTTTATCGAAGGCGTTTTTTTCTGATAACGGCTCTACAGCCGTTGAAGTCGGAATCAAAATGGCAATTCAATATTTTTATAACCAAGGCAATCACAAACGCAATCGCATTATCGCTTTTAAGGATAGTTATCACGGAGACACAGTAGGAGCCATGTCTAGCTCTGGATCGGCGGTATTCCATGAAGCGTTTAAGTCGCTGGTTTTTCCGGTGCATTTTGTTAGCTCGCCATCAGCTGACGGGCACTACTCACACCCAAATCTCAGCTCCGCTAACAAAAAACTTCTTAAGCTAGAAGCCCAAGAACACGCTGAACAACAAGCTCTTGAAGATATCTATGAACTTTTAAATAAATACCCCGACGAGATCTGCGCAGTGGTTATCGAGCCGCTTGTTCAAGGCGCTGGTGGCATGAAGTTTCACCGCAATCAATTTTTTCAAAAACTGCGCAAGCTCTGTAATGATTTTGGGATTTTACTTATCGCTGACGAGGTGTTTACAGGCTTTGGGCGCACTGGATCTGATTTTGCTTGCAAGCAAGCAAGCATAGTGCCTGATATCATCTGCCTCTCAAAAGCAATCACCGGCGGCTTTATGCCCATGGGACTCACTGTCACCACTGAGCAAGTTTACTCCGCTTTTCACTCTGATTCGCGGCTAAAAACTTTTTTTCACGGACATTCTTACACCGGTAACTCGCTTAGCTGCGCGGCGGCTGTTGCCAGCCTCGAGCTTTATCAAGCAGAAAATCGCCTGGAAGATGTCAAATACATTAATCTTAGGATGCGCGGAGAACTGCTTGGCGACGAGCTTTACAACCATCCCCTCATAAAAGATATTCGCATCCTTGGAGCCCTTGCTGTCATTGAGTTTCAGAGCTCTGCTCAGGACGGCTACCTCTCTAAAATCGGACCCCTACTCACACAAAAATTTCTTGAGCGCAATATTTTACTCCGGCCGCTGGGCAATGTTTTGTATTTTTTACCGCCTTACACCATTAGCGTCGAGTCGCTTGAATACACGCTTAACAGCATTAAACAGATCATACTGGAAGGGTTTTAGCGATGAGCTGGATTATAAGCCTCCAAGAAATTCTCACTCAGCAATCCAGCTCTCAGCCTGTTGCTTTTGCGATCGCTTTTTTGGTCAGCTACGCTTTTACACCTCTAATCCGCGAGCGCGCTCTGGCTCTAAAACTCCCTCAGCGAGAGGATCAGCACCATCTCAAAAAATCTCCAGCGATCCCGCGCCTTGGCGGCATAGCGATTTTGATGGCGATAATTATTACGATAGTTATTTACCTTACGGTGTTTGGGAGATTTACTCCGCATGGAGTTGAGCATCTGAAGCTCGAGGCGATTTGTGTGGGAGGTTTAATTTTGTTTTTTGTAGGATTACTTGATGATCTAGCGCCGCTTTCAGCGCCGATAAAACTTTTTGCCCAAATCTTTTCAGCGTCACTTGTATGGCTGATGGGAATCAGAGTCGAATTCTTAGCCAACCCGATTCATTATATAGATCACGCTCGCCTAGCGGCTTTAAGGCTAGATGACTTGAGCAGTTATTTGATAACGGTTTTGTTTTTGGTGGCGATAACTAACGCCATAAATCTTATAGACGGGATAGACGGGCTTGCCGTGGGCGTTTGCTTGATAGCTTCGATAGCGAGCTGGGCGATCAATCTTAGCCCCCTACTTAATCAGCCTGCTGGAGCGGTTTTTTCGGCGACGATGGCTGGCGCGTGCTTCGGGTTTTTGAGATATAATTTTAATCCTGCACGAATATTTCTTGGAGACAACGGCTCTTATTTATTGGGTTTTGCGCTTGGTTGCATCTCTTGTATCGGACTTACCAAAAAAGTAACCGTCGTCGTTTTATCACCTATCTTAATTATGATCTTCTTAGTCCCGCTCCTTGACTTCGTTCTAGCGATCTTAAGGCGCGCCAGCAAAAACCAGCCGGTGATGAAACCAGATCTCGAGCATCTCCACCACAAGCTTCTAAAAAAAGGACTTAGCGAAAAACAAATCAATTACCTCCTTTATACTGTAACTTTTTTGGGCGGTTTGGTCGGGACTTTTTTACTTGGCCAAGATATCGCCTGGATTTATTTACAGATCGCAGGCACGATTCTGGGGATTTGGCTGTTTTTTAGCTTGGTGATTAACGCTGATAAACAAAAATTTTAATTTCAAGCTATGATTAAAACTTCATGAGCCTTGATTTTAAAAAAGAAATTCAAATCCGGATTCAAGACCCGCGAATTATTCTTAATGAGTTTTTTGGTTATCTCTCTTTTAGTTTTGGATTGATAACAGCGCTAATAGTTTTTTTGGGCTTAGATGATTGGTACAACAGCTCTAATCAGATCATGCTTTTGTCCTGCGCGCTCCAAAACCTACCTCTGCTGATGGTATATCTTCCCCAGCGTCGGTTGTTAATTAGTGGCGGAATTCTTGGGATAGTGGTCACCAATTATTTTGCGACTCATCCTATTGGCAATGCCTTTCGGGAAGGGCTTTTTGTGGGGATGATAAAAGTCGATTACAGCTACGAAGCGCTTGTTAAGTACCATCCAGAAACTTACAAGCACGAATCAGAGTTATTACGCGGCAAAAACTTTTTTAATAATCTTGCTCAATATCTAAAAACTATTTTTATCGAAATGCTCAATCGCTCCGCTGAGCTAATCGGCGAGCTAAAAAAATCTAACTACAAAGTTTTTGTTTATGACGCTATTCGCTCACAGTTTTTTTCGTCTCTGATGCGCGTGGTTTCGGCTCTGCCTTTGTTTGTGATTTCTGTTTTTGAGCTAGCTAGTTTTCTTGGCTACTACCAAAAAAATCCTGATTACATTTTTTGGTCTGCTATTTTTACCACCGTCTCCGTTAGAGCCCTTGCTTTTTCCAGCTTTATAGATGGACTGTCCAAAATAGCTTTTGGATTTATGCGCGAAAGTTTTATGATGCGTATGGGCGGCACAATTTTTGCGGCCGCGCAGTTTTATTTGATGTGCGCTGGCGAAGGGTCGCTTAAGTTAGTTATTCCCCTTTCGCTTGCTGGTTTAGCGGCTTATCCGATAGTCGAAGGCGAAAGACTCAGAAAACTGGGTTTAGCTGGGTTGAAATAGGTGTTATCCCCTAGGTGTTTTTGACTTAAGTCAAAAACTCAATTTTAAATTAAACTCTTTTAATCTTAAACTCGCCCAAGGCTATCAAAATAACACCGTGCGTACATGTTATAATAAGTATCACGCATGACTGCTGGGGCGTTAGCAAAAAAAATATCTCTTTGGTCAGAACAACACCGACCAGAAAAAAAGGTGCCATCTGAAATTCCGAACTCAAGTACTCGGGTCACCAGCAGTACTCCAGCTTCAACAAC
>JBILGG010000146.1:0-4288 GCA_044351165.1 Candidatus Caenarcanales bacterium
TAAACCTTTTAGGGTCATTTTAAGGACTTTTTGATAACGCAAGATTCTGTAATACGCTATTTTTCAAGGGCTTTTTGAAATTCCAGCACTGTAGATTTAGCTTTATATTGTTCGGCTGTTTCTTTAACACCAAGCTTCATATAAAAAATTGATAGGTTCATCAAAGCCATTTGGTTATTGGGGTTGAGAGCCGATAGCTCTTGCATAATACTAATAGCTTCCTGGTAGCGGCCCTGGCGCGCGTAAACCACACCCAGAGTTTCCAAGGCTGTCTCGTTACTAGGATCCTCTCTTAGAGCGGTCTTCAAAAGATCTATGGCTTGAGTTACTTCTGGACTTGCAGTATCTTGAGCCCGCGCATAGAGCAGTAAAGCCTCATCTACATTGGCATTGGCGCGTTCTTTGCGCTTAGGTTTGCCGATGTTTTGGAACTTAGCAAGCGGCTCTTGGCCCGGAAAACAACCCTTAGTAAAACTTACATATTTAGGCAAAATCTGGGCTTTATGCTCATCATCAAGATTTATAAGGGTTTGGTCTTCTCTAAACGATTCAAAGCTTAAACTAGGTATTTTTGCGCTTAACTCTGGATTATTTATGGTATTTATCTCAAGTTCGTCGATAATTAAGTGCTTAATTAAGTGCTTAACTAATTTTTCTGGATCGCAGGATAATATGTAATACTCTGTGGGTGAGAGCCTGAAAACATAAGCTAAATCTATGATTTTTGCTTGCGGACTCAAAAAAGCTGAGTAAACACCGGTATTATCTTCCAAGGACTTAATATTATTACTGCTCTGAGCGTGCAAAAAAGCTAAAGCGTCTTTTCCGGTGGCTGTAATGCTCTGCATATTAAGATTTTAGCTTTTTTTGAGAAATATGTATCAAAATCTTTTAAAATTAGCTCCAAGGAGGTGGTTAAAATAAGAGTCGGAGGGTCGAGACAAAATCAATTTGAAGCTTTACCAGGTGGTCACGCAAAAAAAATTGGACCTACGGATGATAACGTTATAAATAGATTAAATGGGCAAATGATTTCAATGCCAACTCACATCCCAGACGTAAAACAAGTTATCTTAAGCATTAATAATTGGTGGACAAATTTAAAAACTACTTTTTTTAAAATCAAATATACCCCTGATAGTTGCGATGACAATACTAACCATAGGCAGTTGTGTAAAGAGATACTAGAAAAAACATCTGTTTCATATCCTGATATCTACGCAACGCTCCAAGAAGAATTTAAACTCCAGAGTAGTAGTAGTACTGATAACCTAATTCAAGCTTCAAACAAATTGCACGTTTACACTTTGATAGAACAAAGACAAAGTATAGCTGAAATTGTTTGGAATAGTCTTCTTGCCGATGCTAATAGCCTAGAAATAATCGAGAAGGCTTTTGATGAACAAAAAAATAAGTATGGAACAGAGGCCTTTAGAAATACTAAAATGCTTAGATCACTTACTGAATTTTCTAAAACTAAATATGAGGAATTTATACAAAAGAACATTGCAAGTCTACATAAATTATTACCCAAAAATACAAATGTGGAGCTTCTTGGGATGGGTTTTGGGGGAGTTGCCTTTAGGGTTAAATATAAACCTTACACTGAATTTGTGCTTAAATTCGGTCTTACACAAAAAATATCAGATGAAAATATTGGAAATCTGGAAAGAGATATTGATGAGCTAAGAAAACTTGAAAGAAAGGATTTGATTCATTCAAGCTTCTCTCAAAGACTTGCTTATTTACAAACAGGTGATTTAACGATGGAGTATCTAGTGCCTGAGGCTTTAGAGGGAACTATCCTCGCTACAAGATTATCCTCTGGGGTAAACTTACTAAAACTTGCTGAAAATCAATGGCAAAATTTTAGAGAAGGAAAAAATCCTGGAAACTATGAAAAAGCATTTTTTGAATATGGTATCTCTGATGAAAATATTTATCACTTAGCTCTTTATCATCAAAAACTCTGTAATTACGGTATAAATTTTTATGATTTATTTCCTCATAATATAATTTATGATTTTGCTCAAAGATACCAATCTTCCCCAACAAAGTCTCAAAGGAGTGAAACACTAGAAATTGATAAGCAGGGAGAATCTGATTGGAGTGCAAAAACTAAATTAGTATACGATGGTGTTTTTAGATTTATTGATTCTGTAACTAGAGCTATTCCTGGTTCCATAGAAGATTCCATTACAAAAGCTCGTCAAGAATACCCATTAGATAGTTTGGTTTTTGACCTAGTTACTTTTTTGGTTTTATACGAACAATCTCACCCATATACAGTGTCTATAAGAAGAGCCGCAAGATCCTATTTTAATCAAACAACTCATGGTCGGAATGAAGAAAAAGAATATAAAGCTTTTAAACAAAAAAGATTTAATCAAATTCAAAGTGTTTTAGAGAAATTGGTAAGATATGATCCTTCCAAAAAGCAGGCATTACAAGAAGCTCTAGAAAGATTAGTTAAACATTTTTCCAATAAAAACAAACATCCAGCAAATGCTTTTCATAAAGATTTTTCGCGAATAACAAAAGAAGGAGTAGATTATATAAAGCAATTAAACAATCATTTTACTGCTAATTCATCAAAAGCCTAAAAAACCGAAAAACTCTCACCGCAACCGCAAGTATTAGTAGCATTAGGATTCTTAAACACAAAACCCTTGCCCATCAATCCATCGTCAAAATCGACAATCATGCCCTTTAGATAGATAGCGCTTTTGGGATCCACAAAAACTTTTATATTTTTTAGAGCAGATTTAGAATCAGAATTAGAGAAGTTTTGCTCGAGGTCTTTTGGGACTTTTTCATCGAAGCTAAGACTATAACTTAATCCCGAACAGCCGCCGCCCTTAATTGCTAGGCGCAGTCCATAATTCTCTGGATTTTTATCAGGCTCCTTAGTGAGAAGTCTTATAACCTGATTAACAGCCGAATCAGTTAATTCCACGATTTGAATTTCTTGAGAATCCATAAAAACCTTTTAATAGTATTAATTTTACAAGGTTTTTATGAGATTTACAGGATTTTGATTGACTTAATAAGATTTTTAGAAAAGATTTCAGCAAAAAAGCCTTATCGTGATATATTTTTATTCGTCAAGATTTTTCTGAGATCTTGATGGTTCACGCGCCCGCACGCCTGCTGGCAAGTGAAGTATCTGAAGCGTTAGCGAAAGATACGAACTAAACAAAAAAAAGACATCTGCCTTGGCAGATGCGATGAGCAAAATCACGCGCCCGTAGCTCAGCTGGATAGAGCATCTGCCTTCTAAGCAGAGGGTCACAAGTTCGAATCTTGTCGGGCGTGCCATTATGGTCGAAATCAATTATAAAAACATAAATTCTTTAGAGCTAGAATATTTATCTCCTCTTGAATTGTTTGAAAGCTTTTTGCAAAAACTTCTTCAAGAAACAAATTTTGACTTAAATTCATATCTAAATGAAATCAAAAAAAATTTCGACAAGCAAAAAAACTATAAAATTTCATTCCAAACCCATGAAGAAAAAAACTCTTTTTATGATTGCACTGAAGAACTCTTCCAGCAACTCCTAGATTTAAATTTATCTCTTGATAGTTCTTCTCTTGTCGTCAGTTCATTTTTAGAAATAGTCGACAACGCATTTACCCATAATCTAGGAAGATGGCCCACACCATATTACAAAAGAGTAGCTTCAATTTTTATTAATGACATAAGCAAAAAAAAATTCACAATAGCCGTAGGAGATATTGGAATTGGTTTTAAGAAAACTCTCAAATTAAAATATCCTGAATTAATCTCTGAGCGAGATGCAATCAAACTCGCCATAAAACCCAATATCAGCTCTAGACCAACAGACTACAAAGGCCAGAAAATGGGTGGAAATGGATTATATTTTTTGCAAAAAAACATATTTAATGGTTTATCTGGTAGGCTGTTTATTAGATCTTGTAATTGTTTTTGTGAAATCCTATCAGCGAACCAAATACAAGAGCTAGAATCTGATTTGCCATTTAAATACGGTGCTAATGTGTTTTTTGAACTGAGCTATGCCTAAAACAATTGAAATGATTAAATTTGGCAAAATTCTTTTCGGAAGAGAAGAAGGTCACACTGCATATAGTAGGCTTGCCGAGATCATCGAAACCACTCCAGGACTGGATTATTTATATTTTGATTTTAGCAATGTTATGGTTTTGGCTCCGTCTTACTGCGATGAAGTCTTTGCAAATCTTCACTTAAAATATCCAGGAAAAATCAAAATCCCAGCAAACATCCGCCACGCATTTAAAGTCGCTTTTG
>JBILGG010000147.1:0-4285 GCA_044351165.1 Candidatus Caenarcanales bacterium
GATTGACAAAGTACTTTTGGGTAAAACTGGTTTAAATGAATCAACTATTGTATCAGTAAAGAGTTTTATAAATGACTTTGAATCATGGCGAAGAACTGATCGTAGTTTTAGAAGTATAATTCTTGATGCCGTTAAATATGATCGAAAGTCTTTAAATAGGGTTACTCCAATTGGTGTATTGAATCAAATAATTGGTAATCTCTATAATTTGAGTAAGAAGTAATTCTTGGGTTATTTTTATTAAACCCTATAGTGGCACTATAGGGTTTGGTGTTGAAATAAAACCACATTACTAGTTATAATAAACCATGATTAAAAATTTAAAGTCTTGTTTATTAATTCTTGTTGTTTTGCTAGTTTCTGTGAATTCTACAAAAGCTCAAAGTTACGGAGCGGCAATCCAAGAAAAAAAATACAGAGAAGCGCTAAGGCTTGGATGTGAAGATATTAAAAGAAAAAATGAAAGTACTGCAATCGTGTTGGGACTTTTGCCAGGGGGCGGATCGTTTTATACTGGAGAAATTGGATTAGGAATTGCGGATTTGCTTTTGTGGCCTATCTCTCTAATCTGGGATATGCCATTAGCTGGAAAAAAAGCAAGAGAGGTTAATATGACAGAGACTATTTTGTCATGTGAAGAATCTGGAATAATGAGCTCAGTACCACCTCTTCGTTAATCAATAGGGATTTAATCTAACTCTAGAATAACCAAATCCATCATTGTAAATGGTTCCTTGATAGCTTCTTAGTCTTGATTCTTGTTGATATTGGCGTAGTTCAGAAGATAGGCTGTTCACTCTGTCTTCTATTGCATACATTTGTTGAAGCTTCATTAATTCAATTTCTTCTAGGCTATAGACAGGATAACCGTTTTTATACTCTCTGGATGATACTAAAAAGCCATCAGGGCTATATTCTTTGGCTATGCCATGTAAAACACCGTTTGCAAAATATGCCTCAATGTTTAATTTACCATCTAGGTAGTAAACTCTCGTTAATCCAGAATTTTTATTGTTTTTCATATTCGATATTCTTTTTAGAGACCCGTTATCGTAATATTCTTCTACGACGCCATTTATTTGCCCTTTACTATAATCTGCTTTGCAAATCAAAATGCCGTTTTGATTATAGACTTTTGATGTTCCTTGGCGTTGACCGTTGACATAGTTTGCAATGGACCTTAATTGTCCGGTATAAAAAAATGTTTTTTCAATTCCCTGAGGTTTACCATTTAATAAATTTCCCTCAGTTGTTAGGTTACCATCAGTATCGAAAATTTCAAATTTGCCATGACCAACACCATTAAGGAAGTTCATATACATCTTAGGGATATTTTCCTTGTGGTTTTTGTAATATTGTCCGTTTAATAATCCATTTTTGTAAAAAGCACTCTCTTGAAGGTATCCCTTTTTATCATAGAGAAGTGCTTCACCATTAAGTTGGCCATTCTTTAAATCGATCGAATATTCCCACAGACCTTTTTTTATCTTTTCAAATCTTCCAGTGACAATTTTTTTCTTAAGAGCTTTTTGGTAAAGTTTTTGAAATGAATCATCGAAGTATTTCGGTTCTTTTGCATAGATAAAGCTATTGCTAATAAAAATTAGTAAAATAACAAGAAAAACTTTTTTAGTAAGCACGTTTCTAATTTTAGCAATTCCTTAAGTCCCACAAAAAGTAACATATTGCGTATCTTTATCGGGTCTGGGACCAAAGAATTTTTGGTATTGATCCCGGTAATTATAAGGCTCGCTTAGGCACTCAACTAAATCATTAAAATAGCTATAATCCCCATGCCGAGCATGATCTATCATCAGCTCGACATGGTGGTTCCTGGGTATAAAGGCAGGATTAATAGTATTCATGCGGTCTTTTAGGTCGATGAGCCTCTGAGACTGGATTCTGGCGCGCCATTTGTTCAGCCAGAGATCCAAGCGAGCTTCAAGGTTCTCGCTCTGGTCGAATAATCCCCTAAACTCATTTGTGCACGAATCCCTCTCAGTGAGCCCGCTGAGCTTATAAAACCCAAGAGTAAAATCACCTCTAAAATCTTCTAAAAGCTCTAAAAATTCCTTCACTAGTTCCATGTCTTGGGCTTGTTGATTATCGAAGATGCCGATTTTGTTGAGAAATATTTTTTGGTAGTGATTCTTAAAATCAGATTTATACTCATCAAAAATTTCTTGAACCTGGCTGGTAGCCTGGTCTCTATCAGGATTAATTAGCTCAAGCAGTGAGCCCGCTAAGCATGAAATATTCCATAAGCCAATCTGTGACTGATTCTTGTAGGAGTAGCGCCCGTAATTATCAATAGAGCTAAAAACCTGATTAGAGTTATAAGTATCCATAAAAGCGCAAGGACCGTAATCTATAGTCTCGCCAGCGATGCTGGTGTTATCCGTGTTCATCACGCCATGCACGAACCCCACGCTCAGCCACTTAGCAATTAGCTCCGCTTGCCTGCTGGCGACTTTTCCTAAGAGCCCAAGAGCCTTATTGTTAGAGGTTTTGAGCTCGGGATACTCTCTGTCGATCACGTAATTAAGTAAAATCTCAAGAGCTTCTGTATCGCCAAGTCCACTAAAATATTCAAAAGTTCCCACGCGAATATGGCTTCTTGCAACTCTTGTTAGAACCGCTCCTGGTAAGGGTTCTGTGCGGTAAATATTTTCTCCTGTGCTGACAGCACAAAGAGCTCTTGTGGTGCTAATTCCAAGCTTGTGCATGGTTTCGCTAATTAAATATTCTCTCAAGACTGGTCCCAGCCATGCTCTACCATCCCCTCGCCGAGAGTATTTGGTGGGACCTGAGCCTTTTAGCTGGATATCTCTAAGTACAGAATTTTTATCCTCTACTTCACCAAGTAAAATAGCTCGCCCATCACCTAACTGCGGAACGAAATGCCCAAACTGATGTCCTGCATACGCCTGGGCAAGCGGCTCAGAGCCGCTTAAGAGCGTATTGCCCGAAAAAAAATCAGCTAGTGAGTTTTCTTGGATATCGCCTAAGTTGAGCTCTTCAGCCAGTGAGTAATTAAATTTAATAAGCTTAGGATTAGCTACTGGAGTGGGATTGATCAGCTGGTAGAATCTTTCGGGGAGTTTTTTATAGGTGTTATTAAACTTGACGATCATAGTCTAATTTAGAGGCGGAGTGTAGCCCCAAGGACAGTCTACGCAGCCAGTCATACAACAGCCCGAAAGTCCAGTGCTAGAATTGGGATTCTCAAAAACTTGATCATCACGGCTTCTTGCGCTTCCTGACAGGGTTCTGGAGTTATCCGAAAGAGCCTGCGCTTTAAATAGAGCACGCTCCTTGAAGAATTCATCAAGCTCGTCTTCAAAACTATCTGATTGTTTTTTTGGGTAGTCCATGATCTAGGCTAGAGAGCTTTCAAGGGCTTCGATTTGGGATTTTTGATCAAAAGCTGTCAGAGCGTTAAATAGCTCGTCTAGCTCACCTTCGATAATTCTTCTTAACGGAAAATTTTGGTTAATGCGGTGTTCCGAGACGCGGTCGTCTTTGTAGTTATAAGTGCGGATCTTTTCCTCTCTGCCACCTGTTCCTACCTGATTTTTGCGTTTTGCTCTTTGCTCTTCTTCGATCTTGCGTCTCTGTTCTTCGTAGAGTTTGACTTTTAGCATTTTCATTGCTTTTTCACGATTCTGTAATTGGGATCTTTCTTCTCTGCACTGCACTACGATACCAGAAGGCTTGTGTTCCAGTCTGACAGCGGTTTCTACCTTGTTTACGTTTTGACCACCAGCACCGCCTGCTCTGCAAGTAGTAAGAACTATATCCTCAGGTTTGATTTCGATTTTTATATCCTCGTCGATCTCAGGCATGATTGCCACCGTAACGGTACTAGTGTGAACTCTGCCCTGGGACTCGGTTAGAGGGACTCGTTGCACTCGGTGCACGCCAGATTCGTATTTAAACTTGCTAAACACATCCTCACCATTGATTTCAAAAACTATTTCTTTATAACCACCATGTTCAGCATCGTTAAAGTCGATCATTTGATGCTTCCAGCCTTTGCTGTCGCAGTACTTAGTGTAGACTCGGTAAAGATCTCCAGCGAAGATAGCCGCTTCGTCCCCGCCCGCTCCAGCTCTGATTTCCACAAGAATGTCCTTATCATCATCAGGGTCTTTTGGCAAAAGCAAGATTTTTAAATTATCAGAAAGAGTCGGCAGTTTAGCTTCTGCTTCTTCGAACTCTAGGCGCGCCATCTCGATTAATTCAGAATCTTTTTCTTCTTTTATGATTTGCTTAGCTTCTTCCA
>JBILGG010000148.1:0-4284 GCA_044351165.1 Candidatus Caenarcanales bacterium
CTCCAAACCCAGCTTCTGCGTAACCGCTCGTTAGTCGGACGCTTGCCTTATGATATTAATAGTATAAAAAATATTTTTGAGGATAATGCACAAGATCCTTTCTCAGCAAAAGCAGTCAGTGAGCTATTTCTCGCTACCCAAAAAACTTTTGATAAATATTTTGCCCGCCTTTACTACCAGCATCTTTGCGCCTCACTGAAGGCTATCGGGCTAAAAGTCGTTGCTCAGCGGGGTTCTAGAGTCGCTCACGAGCAAGGTCCGATACTAATAAATGCAGGTACTATTAATATTGATGAGGGTTTTAATATTAGCATCAAGAAATCTCGATCGCATTTGATCGATACTTTAAGTAAGATAGAAGAGCTGATCTCATCTTCTCGAGTTGCTTTTGCTAGCAGTGATTCAGAGATTAAGGCTTTAATCTTAAATATAAATTTGTTTTTGGATAGCTTGATTTATTTAGCTGATCTTAAAAACCTCCCTCTAGCTCGAATTGAAAAAAATATTATCGATCTAAAAAAATCTTTTCAAGAGTTGTTTCAGGTTCTTTTTAAGACTCTTGAATCTAACCGAAACTCTCATAAAGACAGCTTTTGGGGGGCTTATGATGGCCTTAAAACTCACGAAAAAAACTCACTAAGTTTTATTCTTGAGTTAGAAGATCTAATCTTAAATTCTCCGATCACGAAAAAATCAGCAGTGATTTATGTCCAAAGACTAAGCTCTAAATCTGGACATTTTATCCCAAGAATTCTACTCGGACAAAAGCTTTATATAGAGACAGACCAGCAATCCCAAGAGCTCAGGCTCGATGCGATTCCGTATAATTTTGTAAGTCCTGATTTTGAATTAGTGGCTGATGGAGTAGATTCATTTTTTGAGAACGCTTCAATCTCGGTGGTTACTAATAAAGACACGGGCTCGCCCCATATTAAGTGGGAAAACGCTGAGGATCTTGCTTATAGTATGGCTCCTGGGATTTATAAAGCGATTAAATCCGCTAGCGAGCAAGGTAAAAAATTTCACTACCAGCTAGAA
This sequence comes from Candidatus Caenarcanales bacterium, assembly GCA_044351165.1. Classification (GTDB taxonomy): domain Bacteria; phylum Cyanobacteriota; class Vampirovibrionia; order LMEP-6097; family LMEP-6097; genus JBEAYS01. The sequence goes on from JBILGG010000148.1 coordinate 1,039, forward strand.
ACCACTCTATTAGGACCTTTGATAGATTTATTTATTACTCTTCTTGAAACTGAAATGAGTAATATCGCCAGTATCGAAAGATACACAATCTTCCAAAACTCAGCTCTTAAAATCGATGATATTCCCGGGCTCGCTGGAATTCAGCTTAATAATCCGGAGCTTGAAAAAATCGAACAAGCCTTTAAGCGAGAGATTTTAGACTCTGCGCAGTTGGTGCTAGAGTATTATGTCCTAAAAGATGAGCTTGAAGATTATATCCTTAGTGAGTCTGTTGATATTGAAACAGGAACGCTAAATTTTATTTTAGGTTTAAAAGATGTGCAGATGGACATAGCTCGACTCTGCTTGCTCAAACGCAGTGATAAAGAGGGTTTTGGAGAGTTTGAAACCTGGGCGCGCCAGCTTGTTGATTCTGTTAATCAAAAAAACGATTCCGAATTATATCTAAAAATAGCAGAGCAAATCAGTCAAAAACTTAAATCTCTTATAGATAATGACTCCGCTAGGATGTTTATAAAAAATCATCTTCTCTATCCAGCAGTAACAGCAAGAAAAGAATATCTATCAGCTAATCCTGAGATCTCTAAGGTTTTGATCACTGCTAATAAATCTATCTTAGAAGCTGATTACTATTATGATTTTACTGTAGCGCCCAGTAGGATTGATTTTGGGCGGCATGTGGTGGCTTCGGTTACTACTCTGATGGGAAGAATACTAGGAGCTAATGATAATGAGGCTCTTAAGATAGGCAAAGAATTTATTGATCTAGTCAGTAAAGCTGAAAATAGTTATTTTAGTACAGCAGGGTCAGCAGGCACTGTAAAAGTTATCGAAAACACTTGCCGGGCTGTTCAATACGCAAAAGCGATAGCCTTCCAGTCTAGCTTCCAGCAATTCAATGTTGATGGACTGTTGGCGCGCTTGACTATAAACTCAAGAAACACCAGAAGCGCTGGCTTGCATGTGATGGAGTTTGGGACTATGGCGTCTACGGGCTATTGCATCACCAAAGAGCCGCTGTTTATACTCTTGGGTTTGGCAATCAATTCCAAGTCCCTACTTGAAAAACTTGGTATTACTAATGCGCTTGATCAAGCAAAATTACTTGAAGTATTTAAAATTCTCCAAGAAAAAAGAAAAGAGTTCAAATCGACAGCTGAGTGGGAGATTTTTTGTTACGAAAAACTTATTAACTCACCTCTAGTCCAAGAGTACATCAGTGATCCACATTTTAAGTGGCTTCCTAATATTAAGTCTATGGTAGTTTTACTGCGCTATCTTGCTGATAGTGCGGATCCTAGTAGCCAGGCGGAAGCTATTTACGCTCAGCTAGCAAGTAAATTAATTGAGTTCGCTCGAATTGTTAATGAGACCGGAATCATCCAAAGAATCCAGATCATGAATAAAGCTATTTCAAGATCTAATCTGGTTTTGGAAAGTGCAAAAAATTACTCAGATCTCAAAATCGGTCTTAATGCCTCTTATAAAGGGAATGTATCTGACGAGCGCGAAAACGCTAATCAATATCTTCTTGCGTTTTTACTTCATGATACTCGCTACCTAAAGAACACTTCTATTAGCGAAGTTAAATCTCTACTTGATTATCAAATCAATAACCATGCCAAACCTTGTGAAATTAGGATTATTGATCCGCTTGTCGATCCTGAAGTATTTATGGGCGGTGAGCTAAAACTTCGTGCTGATAATCTTATTAAACAGCTTATAGCCATTGACTTTCAGCCCCGCCTGACTGAAGATCTTATTAAAGCCATGGTAATAAGTTATGGTTCTGATTACACTAATTGGCGGGTGTTGAATAAAAGAATTAATGCTTTAGATCTCAGTCAGCAAGAGGAAATTAGATCACAGCTCCACGCACTTGAGACAGAATTTAAATATCTAGAAATTTTTTCTAAGGGATTTTTTAAAAATCCTCTAGAAGGCTTTCAGGGATTGGATGTTATTCAGCTGAATGCGGATCACGAAGAGATTACAGATGTGCTGAGTAATTTGACACTGGTTAGAAGATTAATGCGTGTAAATAATCCAAGCTCTCTGCTGGTACTTATCGATAATCCTCAGCAAGCCAAAAAACCTTTTTTTGATTATGATAAATCTCTTGAGTGGATGGCGTTGGGCGGTACTATCGCTTCTCATATGATTTCAGATGATAGCTATGAAGCTTGGAGAGCTGATTTGGAGCGTCAGAGCACTTGGGCTAAGCTCATAATCCAAAAACAAATCATGGAGCAAAAACTTAATCGTCAAGAGCTTGCTCAAATTCCTCAATATCAAGATCTAATTAATTCAGCTCAAAAACAATTTAATGAAATTCAAAAATACGCAGATCTTAACCGTGATCTAATTATCCAAAAATACAAAGAAGCCCAAGACCTTCAAGCCAGCTTGCCAAGCCTCAAGCGCTATGTCGAGTGGATCAATTGTCTTGCCCGCATCCAAACCTATAAATCGATAAACGAAATCGAATTTTCAGATTGGTTGGTTTTAGGTGGTAGATGGGTGCTTAATGGTCAGACCCAAAAAGATATTGATTATATAGTTAATATTTTTGAGACCCAGCTACATGTAAAATCTCTTGGTAAGCGTGGTTATGAGCTTTTAAGCATTTTTGTTAAGGCGGATGCCGCTCCTGAACTAGAATCCAGAACCCGAATCATCGAGATCTCTGGCTCCACTAAGGAAGCTGATCTTTTGGTTTCTAGTGCTAGTGAAAATATGAAATATAGGCTTATTAATCGCTCGCAAGCTGGTTTGTATAACCAAAGAACCAAAATTTTCCAAGAGCTGGACGATCGACTTCCTAACAGCGTAAATCTCTCTGATCCTAATGAGATCGATAAACTTTGGGATAATTTTGTTGGGGAGTATTTTCAAGCGCTGGCAGGCAACCAGCTCGCTAAGCTCAATTCAGTTTTTGCAAAGCTTTTAAAAATAAATTTTTATTACGCAAGCTTATTTAAGGAAATTAATCCCAAACTTGAATCTATTGCTAATAATTTTATAAACGCTCGCTCAGCAGATGCTAAAAATCTGGTTCCAGTTTTTGGTGATCACAAAACCCAAACAGGAATTTTTAGGGAGCTTGCTGACTCACTAAGTATGAATCCATCTTCTACATTGGGTTTGGATCAGCTTGCTCGCTTAGGTGAGATGTTTAATTTTAATCAATTAATCTTCTTGACTTTTGATTGTGTCGATGAAAATGAGATAGTAAATAAATTAGCT
>JBILGG010000149.1:0-4259 GCA_044351165.1 Candidatus Caenarcanales bacterium
TTTTGATTTATTTTCTCGCTTGCTAAGAGAAAGAATAGTTTTCTTGGGTTCTGAGGTTAATGATATTGTTGCAAGTATCATCGTAGGTCAGCTTCTATTGCTCGATTCAGAGGATGCCGCTAAGGATATTTATCTCTATATCAACAGTCCAGGCGGATCTGTAACATCTGGTCTTGCGATGTACGATACTATGCAACATGTCCGCGCTGATGTGGTGACTATTTGTATGGGTCAATGCGCGAGTATGGGTGCGTTTTTATTGAGTTCTGGTCAAAGAGGTAAGCGTATGGCTCTTCCTAATTCTAGAATTCTTATTCACCAACCTCTAGGAGGCGCTCAGGGACAGGCTTCTGATATCGAAATTCAAGCTAACGAAATTCTTAGAATGAAGCGCTTACTAAATCAAGTCCTTGCAAGTAACTGCAATCAGCCTATTGAAAGAATCGAAAAAGACACTGATCGCGATAATATTATGACCCCGTATCAAGCTAAGGAATATGGTTTGATCGATCAAGTTGTAGTTAAGCGCCCATCAGAGCTCGAAGTAGAAAATGGCTAAAAAAGACATCCCTTTATTACAATGTTCTTTTTGTGGTAAGACTCAGGATCAAGTCCAGAAGCTTATTGCAGGTCCTGGCATTTATATCTGCGATGAATGCGTGCATCTTTGTAACGAAATTTTGATAGACGAGGGAATTGGCTCTGAGATTGAGTCTCATGCGCCTAACTTGGGTGTCGAAATCGGAGACATGAGTAAACTGCCGACTCCGATATTAATTAAAGAGCATTTGGATGAGTACGTGATCGGCAACGAAGAAGCTAAAAAAACTCTAGCCGTCGCTGTTTATAACCATTACAAGAGGATTCATCACAATTATTCTGCGAGTCAAAAAGACGATGTCGAAATTCAAAAATCTAATATTTTGATTTTGGGACCGACTGGAAGCGGTAAGACTCATGTCGTCGAGACTCTGGCGAAGTTTTTGAATGTGCCTTTTGCTATCGCTGATGCTACCACCATTACAGAAGCGGGCTATGTCGGTGATGATGCCGAAAATATTCTCCAAAGGCTGTATCAAAACTCTGGTAATAGTGTAGAAAAAGCTGAAAAAGGAATTATTTATATCGATGAGATCGATAAGATTTCTCGTAAATCTGAAAATCCTTCTATCACTAGAGACGTCTCGGGAGAAGGGGTTCAGCAGGCTTTACTCAAAATGATCGAAGGGACTAAGGCTAATATCCCGGCGCACGGCAATCGCAAGCACCCACAGATGGACACGATCGAGATTGACACTCATAATATACTTTTTATTTGCGGCGGAGCGTTTGTCGGGCTCGAACAAATTATTGAAAAGCGTCGTATGAAATCTCAGTCAGGAATTGGCTTCGGGGCTCCTTCGCTTACTGAAGATGAAAAAGCCAAAAGACTCTCAGAATCATTTAAGCATGTGGATTCAGCTGATCTTGTGCAGTTCGGTTTAATACCGGAGTTTGTCGGAAGATTGCCGGTGGTCACTAGTCTAGAAGCGCCTGATATCGAAACTCTAAAAACCATCCTCACCAAGCCACGCAGTTCGCTTATCAAACAGTACAAAAAATTACTGGAGATGGATGATGTGAAGTTAGAGTTTACTGATGATGCGATCGAAGCTATCGCTATAAAAGCTCAAAAGCGCAAGATGGGAGCGCGCGCGCTGAGAAGTATTTTAGAAGTGGTGATGAAAGATATTATGTTTGAGGCTCCATCAAAAGAAGATCTAAAAGAAGTTATTATCACTTCTGATATGGTCAATAACGTCAATATGGCAGAAATTATTCCTATGGACGAGCTAAAAAACAAAAAAGTAAGTAAAGAACCGAAGATCGCTATTAAGTCTAAAACTGCCTGAGCAAGAGCTTTTCAGGGCAAGATTAGAATTCCAAAACCAAGACTATCAATATTTTTATAAGCAAATTTATCTATTAGCAATTTAGGACAAGTTACTGTAACCGTGTCTCCGTCATCGTTTAGGCTAAGTATACCTTCTATTCTAAATTCGTCGCCGGCTTTTAAAATAAAATTATTCCCGAACACATACCTCACTTTTAGATCATCAGCAAGAGTGCAGGTGCTCAGATCGTAATTTTTGGTGTCTCGGTTTTTTATGAGTACGTATTCTGGCGTAGTAGCTTTTACAGCGCTGATATAGACGGGCTTTAGGCTGATAGTGGTCAGTAAATAATTAGGATTACGCGGGCTTGATAAATAATAATGGCTCACAAGCGGACTATCTATCTGGATTTGCGTGATGTCACTCACGTCTTGTTTGGGCTCGCTGGTGTTTAGAGCATAGCTCCTCAAAGGCAGTGTAGAAGCGATTTCTAGCTCAGGCTTGGTGGATTCTCTGGGTAGATAAAAAAAACTTAGAGTTTCACTTGGCAAACTCAAAAATCCATTTACTCGGTAGCTAAATTTCAGGGTGTTAATTCCGGGCTTGAGATTATCCGTTTGAATGATTTCTAGCTTGTTTAGATTTTTGAATAATTCTGGGATCTCCAGCGGGTCACTAGCCACCTGGAAAATTTGCTGTGGTTTTTGCGGGGCTGGCGGGCGAAGCTTCAGGGTCACAGATTCGGCGCTCAAATCGCTTTTTAGGTATCGGCTTTTTAATCTAATCCGTGAGCTGTAATCCCCGAACCCAATCCCCAAGGGAGCTTCAAGAGTAAGCAGATTCGACGAGGAGCTGATTATGCGTCCTCTAAAACTTAAATTATTTTCTGGGCTGGAGAAGCGTAGTATATGCCCTTGCGGAAAGTTTTTTATAAATCCTTGTCCTTGGATGTTTATGGTTGATCCGGGGCTGGCGTAAATCTCTGGTGTGCTGATTTTTGGGGCGGGGATTTTTTTGGTGCTGGGCTGAAGCGATGAATTAGAGCGGGTTTTGTGGGTGCTTGGTGGTAGCTGTGTTTCGGCGCGCGCTAGTGTTATGAAACTAATTACGATTAGTAAAATAATTTTTTTATTCGACATTAAATATCTCCTTTATTTGTTCTTGAGCGAGGCTAGGATAATCACTTAGATTTGCTTTTAGGATATTGGTTTTTAGGCGCTTACTAAACCAGCCATCACTGCGTGCATCTAGCTGAGCTGTGTATTCGTTGATCTTGAGAATTTTTTTTAGGTTTTCGACAGGAATGAGATCGAGCTCTTGAAAAATCCCTTGCAAAAGCTCTAGTACAGCTTCTTTGCGGGTGTAATAGATTTGGGTGATCTCGGTTAGAAGATTTTCTTTTATGTTAGCTGATAGCCTTGCGCTGGTGATCAGATCATTTATTTCAGGGTCATAAATAATATTGTCAAGCTCCCAAGCGACCCTTACGCCGCTGGTGTTTTGGGTGTCGATCCGATTCTCGTTACTCTGATCAAAACTTGTCACCATGCTACTTGTATTAGAATTGAAGCTATCCCCGCTGTTTTTTTCTATACTCAAGTAATCGCTAGAATCAGTGTCTGCAACGGCTTCTAGCCTAGGCAAAAAATTTCTGAGCCGTGCTTGCTTACGATATTTTTTAAAAGATTTACCATCAGGTATGCCAGAAAATTCCAGCGCGGCTACCTGAAGCTCTTGGATACTGGGCTCGAGCTTGAGGATTTTATTAATTAAGTTGGTTTTTTCTTGGTTAATGCTCTCCAGCTGGATCCCTGCTATATAAGGCGGTGACTGGGTTTGCTGATCTGATGGCTTGGTTGTTTCGGTGCTGATCGCTTGCGGGATATCGACTGGGAAGACCTTAGTGTGTATCATAAAAATCTCTCCTTGTGAGCTACTGATGATGGTTTCACCTTGTTTGTTTATGTCGATCGAATAGAAGTTTTGGTTATTATTCTCATCTAAGCTGACAGCTTGGATATTTAGTTTTTTCCAATTTAGTCTCGTAAGATTTTTACTCAGGCTTAGCTTATAAATGCCGGTGCTGGTAACAGCAAAAATATTATTATCGATATTTTTTATTTCTCTAATCTCAAATACCCCATTAGGATTGGGTTTTAGCCCGGCATTTATTTTTTGCCAGCTTTGGCCCTTATTAGAGCTAATAAAAATTCCGCTACTCGCTCCAAGTACGATCAGCTGGGAACCAGATGGCGACTGAGATTTAGGGATTACACAAAATCTCCCAAAGCCAAAAGAATTATTCAGGTCTCTTTTTAGATTTTGGTTAGCGGGTATCCAGATTTTTTTGCGGTTATTGTAGTAATAAAAACCAGTCTCGGAAAC
>JBILGG010000150.1:0-4243 GCA_044351165.1 Candidatus Caenarcanales bacterium
AAAGACACGTCATGGACGTGCGGCTAGCAAAACCGAAATGCTTGGGTGGCTCAGTGGTAGAGCACGTCATTGGTAATGACGGGGTCGCGGGTTCAATTCCCGCCCTAAGCACCACTTTAAAATGCTTGGGTGGCTCAGTGCTAGCGAGCTAAAGCGAGCGAAAACAAAAAATCACGTTTATGCCGCGCAGCGGCATATCATTGGTAATGACGGGGTCGCCATTACAGCATAAATCATTGGGATTATTGTCGTGCCCGCCCTGTTCAATTCCCGCCCTAAGCACCACTTTAAAATGCTTGGGTGGCTCAGTGCTAGCGAGCGCAGCGAGCAAAAACAAAAAATCACGTTTATGCCGCGCAGCGGCATATCATTGGTAATGACGGGGTCGCTATTACAGCATAAATCATTGGGATTATTGTCGTGCCCGCCCTGTTCAATTCCCGCCCTAAGCACCATTAAAAACACCCCACAAGACTCTTGATCCCCACCACTAATAAAAATACTGCGATCGCGATTCGGAATTTTTCTTGGGGGATTCGCTCGACTAGGTATTTGCCGAGATTCACTCCCGGAAACGAAACCAAAATACTCAGAGCCAAGCTTAGATAAGGGTTGTTGCCGGGCCAGCTAGCGAGGTTTATAAGTTCAGGGATGTTTACGCCTTCTTGAAAATAAGCCCAGAGCCGAGCGCTATCGATCAAAACCAATAGCAGAGCGGAATTGGCGAGGTAAACATCTTTTGGTAAATTAAACGCCGAGAGAATCGCCGCTCGAATCGCGCCGCCCATGCCGATCACCCCAGCTACAAAACCAGCAAAAACTCCACCAGTAATAGCGGTCGCATTAGAAAACCCAAAAGCGAATTTTGGGTTTTTGAGTAAGTAGGCAGAATAAATTATCAAAAACACCGAGGTAAATCCCACCAAAAAAATCTCACTAAACAAAAAAGCTAACTTCGCGCCAGCAATCGCTGAGAGGATTCCAGCGACCCCAAAGGTCTTTATTAATCTAAGATCGAAGCCTTGTTTGAATAATAAAAGCCTCCATAAGCCATTAAACCAATGAATAATAGTAACGAAGACAAGGCACTCGTGCACCGGAAAAAACATCATCAGTACAGGCATCATCAATATAGATGTCCCAAACCCTGTCACCGTGCCGATCGTACTAGTGCTAAAAATGAGAGCTAAAATGCCGAGCATTAAAATTAAGCGTTTACTTTTGTAACTTCAGCCATGCGCTCTACATTTTTGCGTACAGATTCAGCAGAAGCTTGCAAAGCCTGTAACTCAGTCGGTGTCAGGTTTAGCTGCATAATATCTTCTACGCCATTAGCACCAAGTTTCGCAGGTACTCCCACAAAAACTCCATCGATACCATACTGTCCGCTTAGGTAGCACGAAGAAAGTAAGATTTGTTTTTTGTCATAAAGGATCGCTTCTATCATCTCGACAGAGCTTGAAGCTGGCGCATAAAAAGCAGAACCAGTTCCAAGAAGGTTTACGATTTCGATCCCACCTTTTTGGGTGCGCTCGACGATTTGTTGGACTTTTTCTGCCGAAACCAGCTCGGTGAGCGGGACTCCAGCTACAGTGGTGTAGCGAGTGATAGGGACCATATCATCTCCGTGCCCGCCAAGAACACAAGGCTGTACATTTTTAATAGAGACATTTAGGGCTTCAGCAATAAAAAACGCCATGCGAGAGCTATCTAGCACTCCTGCCATTCCGATAATTTTATTAGTCGGAACACCTTTCTGGGAGAGGATTTGGTAGGTTAATTGAGTCATGGCATCCACAGGATTAGAGACTACGATATAAATGGCATTTGGAGAATACTTGTAAGCGTTTTCGATACAGGATCTTACAATTTCGGCATTTTTTATTAGTAGGTCATCTCTGCTCATACCTGGCTTGCGAGCGAGTCCAGCAGTCATAAGGACTACATCAGAGTCCTTGGTGATCGAGTAATCATCACTTCCAAAAATCATTCTGTCGTGCAGTTCAACAGGTCTAGCTTCCATAAGATCAAGAGCCTTACCGCCAGCTACACCGCCCATAATATCGACAAGAGCGACATTAGCAATATTTTTTTCTGCAAGTCTTTGAGCGGCTGTCGCTCCAACATTCCCTGCGCCTATAACAGTTACTTTTGCTTGTTTCATAAATTAAATTCTAGCACTAAGCTATAATATTGATTAAGCTTGTTTGGGCTAAACTCCAGGCAAGCAGAAGTCGGCAGGGGAGCTAAGAATTAACTTGGCTGAGATTTTGGTAGTCCAATAAACCCTTAGAACCTGATTTGGTTAATACCAGCGAAGGGAGGAAATATGTCTTATATCGGAAGATTTTTTTCTGGTTTTTTTCGCAAAAAACCTGCGCAAGATCCACTTGCAAATGTAAATGTAGTCGCTGATTTGGCTATAAACCCGCATGGGGTGGCATCTTCAGCGCCTTATTTAAAGTCCTGCGTCCAAATCCTAGAAAACCATCACTTAAATCCCACTATTCATGCTTGTGGAACGAATATCGAAGGCAAATGGTCTGAAATTCAAGCGGCAGTTGAGGAATGCCATCGCTCTTTACATGCTCAAAATGTCACTAATGTAAGTTCTACCTTGCATTTATCTACAAGGCTAGATAAACCGGATAGTATTGGGCGGCGTTTGGCTAGTGTGTAAGGTTCTGCCTAATTGGGTAAAATATACCCATGGAAGACTTGCTATTTAAGCAAATAAAAAATTACCCAAAAGCTGATTTGCATGTGCATCTTGATGGTTCGATTCGGTTAGCGACCTTGATCGAGTTTGCTAAGTCGCGCAAGATTCATCTCCCTTCATATACAGAAGACGGTCTTCGAGATTTGGTTTTTAAGGATAGCTATAAAGATCTGCCTGACTATCTTCAAGGCTTTCAATACACTTGCGCTGTCATGCAGGATTTAGAGGTGCTCGAGAGATGCGCTTATGAGTTTGCCTGGGATTGTTTTCATGATGGGGTTGTTTACGTAGAACCCAGATACTCACCTGATTTGCTGAAGGGTCCTAATCTAAAAGCCCATGAAGTTATTATTGCCATTGATAAAGGTCTCAAACGCGCTCAGCAAGAGATAAATCTACTCATAAAAAAAGAGAATGAGATTCTAGTTGCGGAGTTTGGTGAATCAGTGCCTCGCCATCCGGAGTTTATTTACTCTCACATTATTTGTTGTATGCGGATGTGGGATCCTCGAGACTCAGTCGAGACGGTTAATTCAGCCTTGCTCACAAAAGAAAAACACGCTATTCCCATCATGGGGATTGATCTTGCTGGTCCTGAAGATGGGTTTCCCGCGGTTGATCATCAAGAGGCTTTTTTAAGAGCGCACCAAAACTTTTTGTATAAGACTGTTCATGCCGGCGAAGCATACGGCCCTGCTAGTATTTTTCAAGCTCTGACTTACTTGCATGCAGACCGCATTGGACATGGGTTTCATCTTTTTAGTAAGCATTTACTTTACACTAAGGATCCTTCAAGTGCCGAATTGTATATAAACAATCTGGTTCAATATATCGCTGAAAGACGCATCACACTTGAGGTCTGCTTGACTAGTAATCTTCAAACCATGCCTAATCTCTATAATGACCCAAGTAGGCATAGCTTGCCGCTCATGCTTGAACATGGCTTGAGCACAGCGATCTGCACGGATAACACCTTGGTCTCTAATACGACTGTCTCAAAAGAACTGGCTCTTGCCGTTAAGACTTTTAATCTGAGTAATAAACAGCTCAAGAAGCTCGTTATGTACGGGATCAAGAGAGGATTTTTTCCTGGATCATATTTAGAAAAAAAACAATATATCGATATTTGTTCTAAGTATTATGATTTTTTGGTTCAGAAATCTTCTTAGCTAAGTTTCTTTTGATATTTTTAAATCTCGGTTTTTGTGCCAAATTATGTTTTTCTAAAGGGTCGATATCTCTTTTGTAGAGCTCTTCTGCACCACTGTGGTAATGAATATAAGTCCAATTATCATTTCTTATTGCTTGATTTTTATAGCCTTGGGTTGTTGTGATATAGCGGTTAATATAAAAATTAGGAGCAAGTATAGCGGCCTTGAGGCTTACTCCATCAAAAACATTTTTTTCTTTTAGCTGGCAAATCTCGACAAGGGTCGGATAGACATCCAGTAAGCTTACTGGATGTAAATAGGATTGCCCTTTTAATCCTGGAACATAGATTAAAAGTGGTACGTGAGAAGATTC
>JBILGG010000151.1:0-4224 GCA_044351165.1 Candidatus Caenarcanales bacterium
TTGTTGTTGTAGCTTTTCTGGAAAATTTTATAGGCTAAGCGCAAGAAATTTTTACTTGGCACCAATTCATTATGGTTATTGAGTTTGTAGATTTCATAATTGATGAGCTTAGATTCAGCTTCTTTTTTATCGCCGTTTTTTTGCTGGGTGATCAAGTGCCAGTAATAAATCTCTTCTTCAAATTTACCTAGCTCTTTATAGGTCCTGGCAAGCCCAGTTAGGAAGGGCGTTTGATGGGTCACGAGCTCTAAGCCCTTGAGATATGCTTGCTGAGCCTGGTAGTAGAGCTGTTGGGATCTATAGCTTAAGCCCAGATTCAAGTAGGCAGAAGGGTCGTTTGGGTCGATTTCCAGAACTTGATTAATAGTTTCGATCGCTTGCGCCCATTGTTTTTCCTCGGTCAGCTTAGTAAGTTTTTCGTAAAGTCCCCATTTTTTGATGAATAGTTTATAGGGCTTATACTCCTCGCAATCCTCGTTATTGACCAGGACTTCCATGGCTTTTATGGTTTTGAGCCAGTCAAAACCTTCTTTGTTAAGGTTTTTTTGGTCTTTTTCAAAATATGGCACCAAATTGGGTAAATTGTAAAACTCGGCATCAAAAGCGTCTAATTCAAGCAGAAGATATTTTTTTTTGAACATTGGTGGTTAAAATCGCGTGCTTATTAATTCTAAACTATTTGGGAGTTGATTCCTGTTGTTTTTATTAGGTGGATTCCGCTAGGGGGGTTAGTTTTTCAGCCCCATCAAGCATCAAGCTGCTCTTTAAAAATGTACCACCAATTAACTGGTCTCCTTAATTGTGCATAGTTAAAAAAATCTTTTTGAGCTAATTAGATAAACAAAGTTTTTTTATCCCCCCCCAGGGGTAATGGTAAAAAAGCTGGTTTTTGTAAGCCAGGCTTGGTTTTTGGCGTTTTGTGCACAATTAAGGAGACCAGTTCATGGGTTATAAATTTCAAAAAAATGGGAATAATATAAAAACAGGTCTTGATAAACCTGTATTGACCATAGTATAATTATAATTACTATGGGTTTAAGAGATTTTTTTAAAACTGTTAGAGAAAAGAAGTTTACTCCAAAAACAGGTTCCACCACTAATAATGGCATGAGCGATGAGGAAATCGCCGCTAACTGGGTCAAGTGTAAGTCTTGCTCGGCGCTGGTCCATAAATCTAAATACGCAGAAAATCTTAACATCTGTCCGGAATGTGGTCAGCATGGCAGATTTTCGACTAACGAGCGCATCAGCTTGATTACAGACTCAGGTTCGTTTAAAGAATTTTTTGCAGACATCGAAGCTGTGGATCCGCTGGGCTTTAATGATGGTCGCCCTTATCCTGATCAGCTCAAAAAAGCTAAAGAAAAAACTAAATACAATGAAGCGATTTGTACAGGCACGGCTCAAATAGATGGTATTGATGTCGCTCTTGCAGTTATGAATTTTGACTTTTTGGGCGGAAGTATGGGTAGCGTGGTCGGTGAGAAATTCACTCGCCTAGTAGAGCTTGCCATAGAAAAAAAATTACCTCTTATCTCTGTTTCTTGTTCTGGCGGCGCTAGAATGCACGAGGGTATTTTGAGCTTGATGCAGATGGCAAAAACATCGATCGCCTTAGAACGCTTATCAAAAGCTGGTTTGGCGTTTTTCTCGATTTTGACAGATCCTACTTACGGTGGGGTTTCTGCTAGTTTTGCTACGCTTGGTGATTTATTGATCGCTGAACCAGGCGCTAGGATTGGGTTTGCGGGGCGCAGAGTGATTGAAGAAACTGTTCGTGAAAAATTGCCGGCAGATTTCCAAACAGCAGAATACTTACTAGAACACGGACAGATCGACATCATTATTAATCGTAAAGAAATGAAATCTAAGCTATCTCAGCTTCTTTATATGCACGGTTATTTACCTAAATCTTTTAAGGCTCCTGATGTCTTGAGCGCTAGAAAAGAAGAAGGTTCTGAGATCAAAACTCCATCAAAAGATGTGCCTATGGATTTTGAAAAACCACTTCTTAAAATCCAAGAAGAAATAGCGACGCTGGAGTCGCGCATTTCATCGGATACTGACAAAAAAGCACTAGAAAAGCTAAAAGCCCAATATGACCAAGTGGCAGAGACTATTTATAAAAACCTCTCTCCAATTGATATTACTAAGGTCGCTCGTCACCCAAATAGACCAAATGTGGCTAATTACTTAGATATGCTCTGCGGAACGGATAACTGGATAGAGCTGCATGGAGACCGCGCTGGGACTGATGATGGCGCGATGCTCACCGCGATCGCTTGTATCGAAGGTATCAATTTTATTGCTATTGGTACTCGTAAAGGTAGATCCATAAAAGAAAATCAAAAATGTAATTTTGGAATGCCTCAGCCAGAGGGTTACAGAAAAGCCAAAAGATTTTTTGAACACGCTAATAAATTTGGTTTGCCGATTCTTACTTTTGTCGATACGCCCGGTGCGTATCCTGGTCTAAATGCTGAAGCAAACGGTCAATCGATCGCTATTGCTGAAAACCTCAAGTCTCTTGCTAATCTAACAGTTCCTGTTATTGCGGTGGTTACTGGTGAAGGCGGCTCTGGTGGCGCGCTTGCGATCGGTGTTGCTAATAAAGTTCTAATGCTTGAAAACTCAGTTTATTCGGTAATCAGTCCAGAAGGTTGCGCGGCGATTTTGTGGAGAACTCGCGATAAAGCTCCCCAAGCAGCAGAAGCTCTCAAGATCACTGCTCGTGACTTGAAGTCACTTGAAATAGCCGATGAGATTATTGCTGAGCCTTTGGGCGGTGCTCATAAAAACTGGAAACAAGTAGGAGAGATGATGAAGGAAGCTATCCTAAAAAATCTTACCGAAATGTCAAAACTCACTGGGGATGAGCTTTATAACCATAGAGTTAAGAAGTTTTATGCTTACGGTAAATTTGCTGAAAAAATAAAAGTTTAGGTCGTGAGATTTAGATTCGGGGTTTTATTTAGTTTAGTTATAACCATCTGCTTGAGCGGGTCTCCTGCAAGTGCGCTTTTTGGAAAATCCAAATCTAAAAAATCTAATCAAGATCTAAAAGATTTCAAAAAAGTCTTACCTAGCGAAACTGGTAAAAATATCATCACTGATCCAGACAAAGAAATCCCACGCACTCAATACGATAGAGACCTCGAAGCAATAGTTCAAAAGCACTTAGGGCGCGACTTTAGGAGAGCTAACGTTTTTGATTTTTATGGTATGGAATTAACCCAAGAGCGCGTTAGAGGTCTTAACGCTAAAGAATCCGCTGAGGTAATGGACTATTACAATTATGCTCGCAAGGATTTAGAAAAAATCTGTAGGTCTAAGTTTATTCCGGTAGTTAAAATGGACATGAACGGTGATCGTGAGTCAGATTACTCAATCGTGGTCAAGAACTTGGTTTCAGATCAAATCATGTTAGCCATTGTAAACAGTAAAGGAAAAATTTATTTAGAGCCTTTTAAAGCTACCTTTATTGAAAAGGTAAATGAGGGTAATTATCCGACTACTGTCGTTCTGGGTACAAAAAGAAGAACGATTAACGCTCCTAGCTTACGTTTGGTGGCTTTTGAAGAAGACTCGCAAATTCTATATTTCGATCAAAAGAAAAAATCTTGGGAGCTGCTCACTATTGGACAGCAATAAAATAGCTTTAGTCACAGGTAACGCTAAAGGCATAGGAAAAGCACTCAGCGACTGGCTTTTGGAGAATGGTTATCAAGTGCCTCTTGTGCTTCGCTCAAAAGATTATGATATAACCCGCCCAGAGACTGCCACCGAGCTTGTCGATTTAATTATAAAAAATCACGGTAGAATAGATCTTTTGATCAATAATGTCGGTAATTATATCCCTAAATATATTGATGAAATTACCGTCACTGAGTGGCAGCAGATGATGAATAGTAATTTTAATTCGGCGTTTTATTTATCTAAGGCTTTTTTACCGCATTTACGTGCCACGCAAGGTCAAATTATTAATATGGGTTTTGCTGGTTTAGCGAAGCTTAGTCCTAACCCTCGAGTAATTGCCTACCAAGCTGCAAAAACCGGTTTATTGGTTTTGACTAAAGGTATGGCTCTAGAAGAAGCGAAGTATGGATTAAGAGTGAATATGATATCGCCTGGAAGTATGATAAACACAGTGGTTCATAGTGGACTAGATAGAATCCCTCTTGGCAGGTTAGGCGAGTATCACGAAATTATTTCCGTGCTTGAAAT
>JBILGG010000152.1:0-4196 GCA_044351165.1 Candidatus Caenarcanales bacterium
TTCCAGGCAAAATCAGCAGTCACCTTCCAAAAAACACTCACCGTGGGCTCTGTAGAGTTTTTGGAATTTGATGAGCCGGTTTCACTGGCGCATTACGGAGTCGATAATAAATCTCTAAACTACCTATAACTTGAGAAGCTTGAGCCTAGCCAAAATGGCTACAAGAAATTCCTACTAAAAGCTAAATCTGTCGGAACAGGTGAGCTGAATTTCAAGTCTGGAGAGCGTTTAATCAAGGTCGTGGTTAGAGTTCAAGAAGATTTTTCGAGCTTAGAAGAGGAGCTAAATAGATTATTCGGTGCTAAGAACGCTAGTCCTGAGGATCGGATAAAAGTACTCTCGGCTAATTTAGTCACCAATTCAAAAATTCCGACCTGCATATATCTGACAGGTAAGGTCGATACCGCCAAAAACGCCATGCTTGCTGTTTCTTTTGCTGGAAATTCGCTGGGTGATAATGGCGTGAAGATTTTTAGCAATCCCGGCGGTCAGCTCAGGATGAAGGATCTGGACACTAATACAAGTACCCCAGCTACCAATAGCGCTAATAATGATAGTTTTACGGAGTTTTATGAATCTACTAATAAACTAATTGACACGAATAATATTTACCGTGATCTAGTCTTAGCCTCCACCAATGAGCAGGTTATATCTTTTATCCAGGTAAAAGAGCCGGCGCGCTTCGCTATAAAAGTAAGATTTATGGAAATGGACTCTAGCTATGTCGATGATTTTATGGCAAGTGTGTCAGCGACTAGCTCTGCTGGAGATATAAAAGGCTCAGTCGGCACCACTGATCTTCTCAAGGCTAATCTTAGTAAATCAGCTTCCAGATTGGGTTCTGGCTCGATAAAAGATACTATTAATTCTGGATATATCGATAGGCTGGCTGGCACAGTAAGCTCTGGCTCGCTTGTTAGCGGTGCTATAAAACTTATGGATAATAGTTTTTTGAATTTGAACCTGAATAATCTTCTACAAGAGGGTGTGTTAAGGGTGGTTAATGAGTTTTCGTTAATTACTCACTCTGGCGAGTCAGTGTCTCTGGGCAAGGGGACTAGATTCCCTATTCCAAGGCTTAATAATGGAGTGGGTAATAGCTCGGTTACTGTCGAATATATTCCTATCGGGTTTAAAGGCGAGTTAAAAGTAACGGGACTTGAAAACCAATTAATTGACGTTCAATTAGCGAGCCGGTTATCCTCTGCAGAGAGTTCAGCGACTACAGTTCAGGGTATGAGCATCCCGATTTTTAATGAGGAGTATGTAAATAGCGGCGCGCTTTTAAAAGATAAGCAAGAAGTAATTCTAAATGCTTTTATGACTGAGACCGAGACTATCGCTAGATCTAATAGCCTACTTGGGCGTTTGATACCTTTTTTGGGGACTAATAAATCTAAGCAAAAATCAAAAAATCTTTTGTTTATCTCTCTGCAAGCTGAAGAGATCTCCCCAAGTTCTCTACAAGTCGCTGATGATAAGGGTTTTACTATACCGCACTTGGATTTCAATGATAAAAAAAATATTTTTGCTGATTACGCTATCAAGCTAGAAAAATCTCAGATCAATTCCAGTCCTAATCTCGCTGAGCTAAATAATTCTGCAAAAGCTGTAAAACCATCTTTAGAAAAGGATTCTAGTGACCCCTTGGATATTTTAAATATGGAGTTTTAGTATGTTTCATCTTGTTTATTTATATTCGGTGCTTGTATTATTTGGGTTTTTGTTTATCGCGTCTCTGGCTGGAATCTCACTAAAAACTCTATCTATGGATTTTATAAAAATCAAGCTAAGCTCTCAATACCACTCACAGAGACACGCTAAGCTCACTTCACCAGATCTAGGGAGCCTAAAAATATGAACCATGTCCTTATTAGTGTTTTGAGTTTTGTGTTTGTGTCCAGCGCCTATTTATCCTGGATCATACTACCTCTTATCAATCTGAATCTTATTAGTCATAGCGAAGCTGAGCTCTATGAGCGGGTTCAAGTGATACTTGACACCAAAAGATCCCTCCCCACTTCGATCCCAGAAAAGCTAAAAACTATTCAAGTCCCTAATATTAATATAGTCGCTGTCGATACTATAGATCTACCTGATTATTATATTTTTAGAATCAATTATCGTTTTAGTAAAATACTGTTTAATAAGTTTATTGGATCTGGCGATCTAAACAGCTTTCAAAAATCCAAGATATTTATTTTAGATAGGAGTTAATATGAAAAAAGCTATAGTCGTAGAAGATCAGCCAGTGCTCTGGCATTACGCTGAAACCTGCTTGCAGAGCCATTATCAAGTGGTCAGCTTCTGCACCAGTACTCACGAAGCGGAGCTGGCTATTAAGCAGTATAAGCCAGATTTAGTCTGGATGGATTGTTACCTAGGAGAGATTTCAGAACTTAATCAAGGACCCAAAAACAGCGGAATTATTCTCTCTGCTTGGCTAAAAAAGCATTATCCGCAGACTAAGATTTTTTTGTTTACCGCGTCTGATGAGCAGAGTCTATTTCAGGGCGCTAAGAATTTGGGTATCGATGGAATCGCTCTAGGCGGCAAGTTTATAAAAGATATTAATATCGTAAAAGATGGTATCCAAAAAATCTCTCAAGGCGCTAAGTGGCTGAGTCCCAATCTAGCTGAGGATTTCCAGATGATTAATGTTGCAAATTTTACTTTGTTTGAGTTTGCGGTGGTTTCTTCTATGTTACTTGGCAAAAGCTCTGGGCAGATCGCTGATGACCTGGATTCTACCCGCAAACAAATAAATAACGCTCTTTACCGAGTGAAGTATAAACTGTTTGGGGACGAGGATGTGCCTAGAGAATTGTTACTTGAGACCATAAAAGAAAAAATGATCGAATCTCTAAAACCCAGTAAATATCATAATCTTAGCGAGATTGTTTCTATTAATACTCTAGTGCAAGAAACCCTAAAGCCGATTCTAAATCAGCTTCAAACAGGAAGTTTTGAGAAGTATAAGCTGGATTTTTCGTTAGATTCCTAAGATTTATTCGTGCTCTAGAACTATCTCATCTTCTAGCTTCCAGGCTGGATCTACCATACACAAAAAAACAAGATCACTAGTGCCAGTGTTTTTTATACACTGGACGGCTTGGGGCGGGATATAAACGGTGTCGCCTGGCTGGACGGCTTGCGTCTCGCTATCTATCATCATCTCACCTTCGCCTTCTAAAATATAATAAACTTCTGAGCTTTTTAGAGCGTGCCTAAAACTAGTCTTCCCTGCGGGCACTCTAGCGTGCGCTAGGCTATAACCCAGTGCTAGACTGGTTTTAGCTGGGTGTAAAATTTCTCTAAGGATGGTATTATCGCCAGCGATAAACTCAGGGCGATCTAATAGCTTGATTATGTTCACTTAGATATTTTAGCTTAAATCTTGGATCTTATCCACAATTGCCTCTGGAGCAGCATCCCGGACAACTAAACGCTAATCTATTACCACCTCGGCTTCCGCCTGAGCAAGATCCATTGGCGCAACCTAAGTCTTGATAATTGCTTTGTTTAGAATCTTCGTCTTCTGCGCCTCCACTAGCACCGCATTTCCCGCCTGCGCAAGCACCTCTGCTTTGAGCTAAAGCACCACCAAATAAAAGCCTAAATAAACCACCTAACATAGTTATATATAAACAAATTTTGATTAAGGTTAAATTATTGTTAGTGAAATTTTTTATTAAATTTCTAACATAAACAGCAATAAATATACAAGTAAACCTGCTCTTACGCTCCAGGACAGGGTTCTAATCCAATTACTGTAAATGAGTTTTTTGTGGAGATCCGGGTTCCAGCCGAATTTTAGTTTTTGGTGGAGGGGTACTGAGAATAAAATCGTCATCACCCAAATCAAAACATTAACCCAAAATCCAATTAGCAGATTGTTTACTAGCGCGCAGTGAGTGCAATCATAAGGCACAAGGCTGATTAAAGCCACACTGGAAGCGAGCTCTAGAATCATAAAAGGTGCTACCACCGGAGTGATCGCTTTTATATGGGCGTTTTGGTAAGGTGTAAAATCCTCGGCGCTAATAAATTTTGCAAGCGGATAATTTACGCACTGCACCAGCCAAATAACGCCGGTCATATACAAGCACGAAACCAAATTAACCACAAAAACCAAATAAAAAAGGTGCATAGTAGTATTGTACTTCCCCTACTAAGATTAATGATTTTTAATACAA
>JBILGG010000259.1:0-4188 GCA_044351165.1 Candidatus Caenarcanales bacterium
TTATGCTTACACTATATTAATCAATCGAGATTTCAATAAAATTGCTGAAGCATTGAGGAAATATGATGCATTTATAGATGTTTTTATCGCTAATTCACCCAAATATTGCTATATCAAATCTTCTGAAGGTAAGGTTGTGGAAATAGCTGAGAAGAAGGCTATTTCTCCTTTCGCAAGTTCAGGTTTATATTGTTTTCAAAGTGCTAATTCATATTTAGAGAATTACAATATTTTCACAGATAGTGTTGCAAAGGATATTGAATTATATATTTCAAACGTAATGTCTCATATGCTTAGCAGGGGTAAAACTATTGCGGTAAATGAGCTAGAGCATTTCCCTGAAACAATTGTTCTCGGTAGTCCACAAGAGTATGGAATTGAACTAGCGAAGAAAAGACTTAACTTATGAGTATTGTACAATTAAAAGGCGGCTCTTTGAGTTCAACATTTTTAGTGGACCAAAGTTTTATACGCAAAGAAATTAGCACTAAGTCTGACCGTGAATATGGTTATGTGCGCTGGTATTCTCAATTAAAAAAACTACAACGTTATTCAAAAGATTTCCCCGACCTGTTTCCCAAGGTATTACAGGTTGGTTACGACAATGACAGGGCATATTTTGATATTGAATATTTCCCAGATGCCCAAGACATAAAGAATCTTTTTATAAACAGAAATTTAGACGCAAGTGAAATTAAGAATATTAATACAGCGCTATGGAATGCCTTTAATGAATTACATTCTGTAACCTTTAGTGCGAATAAAGGTGCTTGCTTGCTTTATTTCAAGGAAGAAGTTAGTCAAAAACTTGCAGATGCTAAACAATCATCAAAAGAATTTGCAGACTTTTGCAGATATGAAACTTACTTTTATAATGGACAAGAAGTTCCTAATCTAAATGACTATCTATATTTACTAGAAGCGTATTTCAAAAATATAAATATTGCAGAAGAGCAGTTTATTCACGGCAACCCCACCCTGGAGAACACCCTCTACATAACAAAAGAGGATCGTATAGTTTTTATTGATTTATACGAAGAAAGTATTATAGATTCTAAGTTTCTTGATTACTCACAAGTATTGCAGTGTAGCCGAAGTCATTATGGCTTCTTAAATGATAATGACAAACAAGTTGAAGGTAATGCTGTGTCACATAATTTGACTATACCCGCATCTTTTAGTATATTTAATGCTTATTTTGAAGCAAGGCTAAGGCAGGATTTGAACGCTAAAGAGTTGAAATTAGTAGATATACTTGAGGCGACTCAATTCATAAGAATGTTACCTTTTAAATGTTATGTACGTAATCTCAACGATGCAAAGTTTTTTTATGTGCATGCTTGCTATTTATTAAGTAAAATTTATAACTAATGGAAAATATATTAATAAACTTTGATAACTATAAGAGAGCATGGTCTGTTCAGGCTGAATTGCCCGTTTCATTCTCCATTAAATATTCAAGTGATGTTTTTAATCCCAACAATCATGATTTATTGAATTATGGTAATTCTAATAGGCGGTTAATTGTTATTGATAAAACCGTTTACAAACTTTATGGAGCTGAAATTGAGAATTATTTCTCAACGCTTAAGACAGAATTGAAATTATGTGTCATAGATGCAAAAGAAGAAGACAAGAATTGGGAAAACGCAGATCGTGTTTTAAAGTTTTTTGAAGAATCCGGCATACTGCGCCGCGCTGAGCCTGTGATTGCCATAGGCGGTGGTGTCTTACTCGATCTGGTAGGATTTTGTGCCAGCATTTATAGAAGAGGTATCCCATATGTAAAATTACCCACTACGCTACTAGCAATAGTGGATGCTAGTGTCGGCTCTAAGACAGGAATTAATCACCTAGATAGAAGAAATAGGTTGGGCAGTTATTATCCTCCGATTGCAGCCTTGATTGATAAGAAGTTCATAAATACCCAAGAGCAAAGAGAGATAGTCAATGGTCTTGCAGAAATTTTAAAATTAGCACTTATCAAAGATAGCACTTTGTTTGAGTTATTAGAAGTAAACTATGATCAGTTAATTGATGAGAAGTTTCAATTTGGAGCAGTACCTGTCCGAGTTATTAACCTTGCTATCACAGGCATGATAGAAGAGTTAGCGACTAATCTATGGGAGAAGAGATTGGATCGTTGTGTGGATTTTGGGCATTCCTTCAGTCCATTAATCGAAATGAAAAATCTTCCACATATATTTCACGGTGAAGCTGTTGTGATGGATTGTCTATTAAGTTCTTGCTTGGCGCACAATCGCCAATATTTAAATGATCGTGATTTGTTACGTATATTTAGGACCGCAAAGAACTTAAGATTACCAACTTATCATAAAGATTTCACAGATGTCGATTTACTGTTAGCCGCACTCGCTGATACTTGCAAGCATAGAAACGATAATCAATATTTACCAGTGCCCGTTGCAATAGGGAACTATAGAATATTGAACGATGTCAAGGCTGATGAGGTTAAAGCAGCAGCGGAGTTGTATGAAAAGATGTGCAATGCCTAAGACTGTCGTCATTACTGGAACCAGTAGCGGATTGGGTTTGGACCTTGCTACTCATTTCGTAAACGAGGACTGGCAAGTTATTGGCTTATCTAGGAAACCATCTCCAATTAATGCTAAGAACTTTACACAGAAGATTGTTGATATTCAAGACTATAAATCAGTTGAGTCCGTATTCAAAGAACTCAAAAACGAAACTATAGACTTGCTAATAAATAATGCAGCGATATTCACTATGACTGAGTTCTGTGACACTGACATTAATATAATTAATAATATCATTGATACCAATTTAAAAGGTACTATTTATGTCTGTAAATATGCATTAGGTTTATTGAGAAAAGATAGTCGTATAATTTTTATTAATTCTGTTGCTGGGCTGGAAGAACTAGAGAGACAATCCATTTATTGTGCTTCTAAGTATGCTCTGACTGGCTTTGCTGGAGTATTAGGCAAAGAACTTCGTAGAAAAGAGATCAAAGTAGTCAGCATTCATTCAGGTGGACTTAATACTCCTTTATGGAATGCTAGTAATCCATACCCCTGCGGTAATGTAGCAGAAGCTATACCTACTCAGGAGATCACAAATTTAATCAGTTTTATAGTAAAGAGTCCAGCTAATATCGAATACAAAACTATTAAATTATTCCCAAGCCTAGAATGGCACAACTAAGTTTTAATTCCTGCTTCTTGTTGAAATATAGTCCTCGACTTATATTCAATCACGGAGAATTCATTAGGCAGTTGCGAAAATAATTGCTTACGCTTGAAAACATATTTCATGATTAATTTAAGAATCTTATATCCTACATCAAAGATTTTAGCGTTACTCACTTGATCTTCTTCTCTCCAGGTTAAAGGGAAGAATTTAAAACTAGACTTAGTATGAATACCATAAAAAAGCATATAAACGTTATAAGCTAAAGTATTAGGGAAATATAGGTAAAACTTTTCTTTCAAATAGCTTGTCTTGTACATATTAAGACCAGATCCCATATCTACCACCCATCTGCCTGTCGCTATTGAGCAAAAAGCATTCAGTCCCCAGTTACCCAAAATACGAATTAGTGAATAACCAACTAATTTGGATCCTTTAGTGAATCTTGCACCCAGTAGAGAATCATATTTTTGATATTCACGATTTTGAATATATGGTATCAAATCTTCTATAGAACCTTGGTCATCTCCATGAAGCACAACAACGTAATCGTAATTATTGGCTAAAGCATAATTAAAAGCAACTTTATGAGAACCACCAAGGCTATAGTTATCAGAATTCTGAACTAAAGTAGTTTTTATATGTTCTAACTTTTTAAGAGCTTGCTCCGTTGCATCTAAGGTTTTATCCTTACTACCATTATCAACAGCCAAAATTTCAGAAAAAAGATTTTGAAGATCTTTATTAAAATTAGACAATACCCTTGTTATCTGCTTTTCACAGTTATACATCGGTATGAAAATTAATATAGAAGGTTGCTTCATTGACGCTTATTATAACATTTAACCTCTTTTGAAACCGTAGGTTTCGTAAAAAGAGTTTATAACAAAAATATCAAAATCGAAGATTTTTGCTCGAGTTCTTTAGGACCCATTTATGGATTTCGAAAGAACTCTATTAATAAATATCATTGCTACTGTTATTATAATTATATGAAGTTATCACCAAGTCTTAGTG
>JBILGG010000153.1:0-4158 GCA_044351165.1 Candidatus Caenarcanales bacterium
TTTTTTGGCGATAGCATCACAATTATCTATAGATGTGCCGCTTGATCTGAGCGTTGGCAAATCTAAGCTTAAGATAAGTGATATCAGGGGCTTGGAATCTGGTGATTTAATTGTGTTTGAAAATAGTTCTACAGAAAGAATAATTTGGAAAAAAAATGAATTTGATCAAATGATAATAAATATTGATCTTCCAGCAAAAGATAATCCTAAATTTGAAAATCTGTATTATGATGAAATAGATACAGAGATGATCGAAGAAACATCTAACTACGAAGATTTACTAACTGATTTGCCAGTTGAGCTTACTGCTCAATTCAAGTCTGTGCAAATGCCACTTCAAAAAATTATTGAATTAGAGTCAGGAGGAATTTTACCTCTTGGTTTATTGATGGACTCTCAGCTCACGCTTATGGCTCCAGGAGAGAAACCTATCGCTTCTGGTAATTTAGTAATTGTCGGAAATCAATTTGGTATAAAAATAAATAAAACTAATATCAAAAAGCCAAGTACCGCAAGACTCAATCCTAATGCGCTTTTGGACACTGGTGCTAATCGTTCTGCCGCTCCAGCAATGCCTCGACAATCAGCCCCAAGACCGCAACCACAGCAAGAACTTTATGACGAGCAAGAAGAAGAACTTGATGAAGATATGCTCAATCAAGAATTAGAAGATATAGGAATTGATCCTAAAGAATTAGACGAGCTAGAAGACCTTTACTAAGCGCTTTTGCGGTTAAAATTATTATTAATGATTAGATTTAATCTTATTAATCGTTTGGTTTTTTTGCTGGTGTTCTTTTTGTTAAATTCTTGCACGCTGTTCAATCGCGGTGATTTGGGTACTTTGGTGATCGCTGTTAGTGATTATGATTATCATCTTGCCAAAGAAATCCAGGCGAAATTCGGTAAGAAAAAAATTCATCTCTTAAAAAATGTAGATGAAATAAAAGCTCTTAATCTTCTGCATACCGCCCAAATAGACGCTTATATCGGTACTCTTGAGATTCCTGCTGTTTACAAAAATGAAATTTCCGAGAAGCTCATACTTAGAGATGCTATCGCAATAGTTGTACATCCGAGCAATCCTTTAAATAATTTAAGTACTGATCAGCTAAAAGATATTTTTAGTAAAAAAATCAATAGCTGGGAATCATTAGTAGACTTGGATAAGCCACTGGTGGTGATAGATAGAGCAGATAATGATTTAAGTAAAATCGCACTTTACAATTTTTTGTATGCAACAAGTAAACTGCCTTATGAGGTTTCTATGGTTGCTAATAAAGATAGTGATTTAATAAGTGCTATCGGTAAGTTTCAAAATGCAATTTCACTAATGAGTTTTAGAGCTCTAACCCTGGCGGTAAAAGCTCTTAGTGTCGATAATATTCAAGCTAATTCAGCAAATATCGAAAAAGGTTATTACCCGCTTACTAGATTGATTTCTATTTATACTCCTCTTTCCAAAAATTCTCCTGCTCTTCAGGAGCTCTATGATTTTATTTATTCTCAAAAAGCTCAAGAACTCGCTCAAGAATTGATGTATATGCCTCTTTCGCAAGCCGAGCTCCAACTTTTAAAAACCAATAATAGTCCCATATTAATTGGTGTCTCTGCGCCGATGGAAGATCTTTATACGGATCTTGGCAAATCCATTCTGGGAGCGGCTGAGATAGCCAAAGACAAAATTAATGCAAGTGGTGGCATCAATGGCCGGATGATAGAAATCATCTCTTGTAATGATAAAGCCGAAATCAGGAATGCACTAGATTGCGCTAATAAATTTGTAAAAGCTAATGTAAGCGGGGTGATAGGACATCTGACTTCTCAAATATCTATCGAAGCATCTAAGATCTATTCTCGCTATGGAATTGTGCAGATCAGCCCAGCCTCGACGCATCCTTTATTTACTGAGCGTCCAGAGGTGAGAGGTTTTGTTTATAGGACTATTGGAAGAGACGATCAGCAAGCTAGATTAATGGCTGATTTGATTAGTCATTTGCCAGGTACTCATCCTTTGAGAGTTTCGATTTTTGGGAATAATACTCTTTATAGTTCTACTCTGGCAACGATGGTAGAAACAGAAATTCAAAAAATAAATCTGGATAAAGTTTCTGAGATCAAAACCATTAAGCAAGGGCAATCTCAGCATCAAAATGAAATAAAAGATCTAAGTTCTCAAGTCTTAGTGTTTATTGGTGAGTACGGTGAAGCGGCTCAAATTGTAAAAGAGCTCGCTCTTGCTAATAAAAAAGAAGTAGTTTTCATAGGAGCTGACGGTGTTTATTCTAAAAGATTCATTCAGGAAGCGGGTTTGAGAGCAGAAAATGCTTTTGTAACAGGTAATAGTGTAGATGAGACTGATCCGGTTGTGCAAAATTTTATTGAGGAGTTTAAGTCTAAATATAAGTCTGAACCCTCTGCTTTTGCGATGAATAGTTATGATGCCATGATGGTCTTAGCTGAAGCAGTCAGAGCAGTCGAGAACAAACAATTTGCTACTATGGGATCAGCTCTGAAAGCTACTGAACATAAAGGTTTGACGGGTATGATTAAGTTTAATGAAATTGGCGATTTAGTTTTGTCGGGAATGAGTGTGTATCAAGTAAAAAATGGAAGGTTCGAAAAAATCAAATGATCGCTGAGTTTTTAAGCTATTTATTTCATGCATTATGCTGTCCTAAATACCTCAGAGAGATGGGAATTTTGCAGGAGTTAATCGGAGTTGAGGCTAGGTCTGGTCGTCTCAAGCATGCTTGGCAAGAGCATTTGGATTTGACTAAATCTGTGATTCTTGATCAAGCAAGTAATAGCTCAAGAAACAAAATCATGATTATTGGAGCAGGCTTAATTAATGACATTCCTCTAAAAGAACTTTCAGAACGCTTTCAGCAAGTAGTATTAGTGGATTTGATTTTTATGCAATCTACAATTAATCAAATCAAGTATTTTGATAATGTTAGTTTTTTGGAGATAGATATTTCAGGTAATTTAAAAGCTTTTTATGAAGCTATCCAAGAATACAAGACATCTGGAAGCTTGCAAGAATTAAATGCTCGCATAAATTCTCTTGTGAATTTTGTGCCCGACTTGTTTATGGCTGATAAGGAGCTAGATTTAGTGGTTTCGTTAAATCTCTTGTCTCAATTACCTTTGTGCGCCGAGCATTGGCTTTTGAAACAAAAAATTGATTATGATTTTTCTTGTTTTTATAAATCTCTTATAAAAAATCATTTGGAATACTTAAGACGATTGCAAGCAAGCGGCAAAAAAATAATTTTAATTAGTGACACTCAAAAACAAATTCTTAATTCTGATAATCAATTAGTTGCAGTCGAATCTAGTATTAAAGATCTAAATATCCCAGATTGTTTACCAAGTGCTAAATCAGTAAAGTCCTGGAACTGGCTATTAGCGCCGATCGGCGAGCTAGATCCTAAGTACCAGATGCAACTAAATGTCGAGGCTTTTGCGATATAAGGTTTATTAGTTCATCAGCGCCCCAGGCTTTTTGGCATTTAATTCCAAGTTTTTTTTCTAGCTCTGAAATGTGCATATCATCCAGAAAAATATCACTGCCTTCTTTTAACATCACTGATGGAATAATAATTAATTCACCAATCATTTCTTTTGGGATATACCGGAGCCCCTGATAAATATCATTACCCGTAAGCAAGCCAGAGACATTAGTGACACCCCAAAAAATAGAATCTAAGCAAAAAGCTTTTAACTCCACACCAGGGATGGCTTGGTTGATTCGGCTTGCGACCTTCTCTACAATTGGTTTTGAGATGGTTCCATTGATCCAGGCAAATTTTTTTATTACTGGGATGTCTACGCTTTTAGATTTTTTTATTTGCTTGAGATTTTTTTCAATTTCATTTAGAAATAATCTAGTCATGCCTACGCCATCCTCGAGCTGTGGGTAGTCTCCGTAGTAATCCTGGTTAGGGACCGGGGTGTGAGTCATTAAATAAAATTCGTCTGATAAAAAAACAAAATTTTTGCGCTTGTTGGAATCTTGGTTTTGCCAAGTTTCAACCAGGTTAATCACATCAAAAAGCTCATCAGTAGTGAATCTTCTAAGTCCTCCGCGGTGATATTTAGTAAGTCCTACGGGCACGACTGCCACCGAGGTTACTGGATTATCTTTTAGCTCAT
>JBILGG010000012.1:0-13101 GCA_044351165.1 Candidatus Caenarcanales bacterium
AAAATATTTATGCGGATCGATAGAACTGTGTCTATAACTGAATTTCAGGTCATCTCTAGACCAGTTCTCTAGTTCTAGAGTCTGGAGATTAAGGACTTTTGCGCCGACTAAAATCTTACTTATTTCAGAGCCATGAGCGCCAGCATTCATAACGATTCCGCCCCCAATAGAGCCTGGGATCCCCTCCATAAACTCCGCACCGCTCAGGTTCTCTTTAGTCATCAAAGCACAAAAACGAGGCATACGCAGACCGCAACCCACCTCAAAACGGTTATCTCCAAGGTTCTTAATAAAATCAAGCGAATTAGTGCTTATTAACACACCAGGGATAGCCCTCGAGCTCAATAAGGTATTTGAGCCGGCCCCGAGAATATTCCAGCTTAAATTCTTAGCTTTTATGTCCTGAAAAAGCTCCAAAAGCTCTTCTGTTGTCTTGGGCGCAGAAAAAAACTCAGCAAAAGCCTTAACACGAAGTGTACTTAACTTAGATAAATCTGCGTTTTTTACCAATTCCATCAATAACATCATTTAAAATATGGAGATACTATTTGATATTAGCAAAGAATCAAAAAACTGGGAATAATATATTTAGGTGCTAACCCTGAAAAACAGCCTAAAAATAAAAATTATCAGCGTGATCGTGATTTGCTTGATCCCGCTTAAGGTTTTTGGCTTCCAAAACCTCTGTCCAAAAGCCGAAATGAGCTGTTCTGACGCTCTTTTGAATGATACTCTTTTTAACGCTGATTATAAAATTGCCGCCAATTATGTGCCCGTTCTGCCCCTGAGAGCCTTTGCCCATGCTGAAATCTATAAGCACAAAAAAAAGCTCAAGATGGAGCGGTATTTCTACCAAAAAAGCGCTGGCCCATCAGCCAAGCCCTACGCGACGATGAATCTGGATGTCGAAGTGCGCGGTAAAGGATTTTTGGGTAGAGAGATCATCGCAAGCGGCACTCTCAATGAGCACAAAATCGAATATTTCAACGAAGTCAAACCCTACTTACCTAGAAACGGAGATTTAAATGTAATCGCAAAGCTTGATGGCATCAGGGTTTTAGAGCTTAGTATCGCCAGTGACGGCACTAAGATGACCAATGTCGTTAAGGGTAAATTTTTTAATAAAGAAGTCAATTACTCGACTAACTGGAGAAACACTAAGGGAGTTTTGGCTGGATTAAGTTATGAAATCTACGCTGAAGGTGTAGAAAAAGAAAAAAATAGTTTTAAGGCGATCTCAAAAGGGCGTATCCAAAACCAATCTATAAGCGGGGTCTGTACGATGATAGAACAAAATTTATATAACTGTCAAGAAGAATACGGCCCACTAAGAATTAAGACCGATATAAAAATCCTATAACTCTTCGATTATTTTTTCTAAAACATATTTAGTATGAGCCCAGCTCAATCCGCCCTGGAGATAGGCTATATAAGGGCTTCTTAGAGGTCCATCGCAAGAAAGTTCGATACTAGAACCTTCCACAAAACTACCCGCCGCCATAATTATTTCATCGTCATAGCCCGAAATCGGTGCAGGAACCGGACTAAAAATAGAATTCATCGGACTATATTTTTGCACTAGCTGACAGAGTTTGATAAGTTTATCGCGATCATTAAATTTTATCGCTTGAATAATATCATTGCGCTCAGTGCCAAACTGTGGAATAGTTTCATAGCCGAGCATTTGGAAGACCAAACCCGCTAGGGACATGCCTTTTAGAGCTTCGCAAACTATCATCGGAGCCATAAAAAACCCCTGAAGCATAAGCCGCGTCTGATCAAACATACAAGCACCATGAGCGCCAATCCCAGGCGCTGTGGCGTACTGCGCGGATTGAGCCACACAATCAGCTCTGCCAGCGATATACGCGCCAGCTGAAGCGATACCACCGCCCGGATTTTTGATTAGTGAGCCCGCCATAATGTCAGCGCCAATCTCGCTTGGCTCCTGGGTTTGGGTAAACTCACCGTAACAATTATCAACAAAAATCACAAAATCCGGATTTATAGATTTTAGCTGAGCAATATAATCTTGGATTTTTTGAAGATCAGAAGAATCGCGCCACTCATAACCGCGAGATCTTTGGATAGAGATTAATTTTTTACCCGAGCCCCCCGATAAAACACTGATATCTAATGAGTTTGGGTCAATGATCTGATAATCGATATTATATTTTACGGCAAGCTTGTTATAGACTGTTTTTAGGGTGTCGTAAGGCTCGCCCAAACATATTAAACTATCTCCGCTAGAAAGATTCCCAAACACCGCGCAGGTAATAGCATGCGTGCCAGAGACCAAGTGCGGTCTGACCAGAGCCGACTCCGCCCCAAAACTAAGAGCATAAACTTCATCAAGTTTTTCTTTACCGAGATCATCGTAGCCGTAGCCTGTAACCCAGGCATAGTGAGAGTTTTGGACACCAGCAGTCTTAAAGGCGTTTAGCACCTTGGCTTGATTAAAATACTTTATCTGCTCGAATTGCTCCCAAACAGGCTTGAGCTGGGTTTCGGCGCTGGATATTATGTTAGACACGGTGAGCATAACTATAAGAATTCACTAAAACTAGATACTATAAATATCTTGCTTTACAATATTAACAGATATGCACAATATTCTTTACTGGTTAGAAATAGTTTTTTTACTCATCGGCATTCTTGTCGCTTGCCAAGTTTTTACTAATGCCATCGAAAATCTCGGCGAAGCACTGAATCTTAATCACGAGTTTACCGGTAGTATCCTCGCGGCAGTCGGGACAGCTCTGCCTGAGACTATTTTGCCTCTGGTCGCGATTTATATGGCTTCTAGCGGAGTTGCTGGCAGCGTAGGAGCCAAAAACGATATCGCCATTGGAGCCATTATCGGTGCGCCTTTTATGCTAGCGACCCTGGCTATGTTTTTACTCGGGCTGAGTATTTTTACTCACCAAAAAACCAGAAGCGCCAAGTTCGGTCCTAGTGAGCATTTGAACCTTCAAGTTAATGTAAACCATCTAAAAAGAGATTTGATTTATTTTTTAGTTACCTTCAGTGCCGCTCTGGGAGCGACTTTTCTTGCTAGCGAGTATGTTTCAAGGTTTGTTGATTATCTCTGTACCCAAGAGTGGGGAATTCGCTTAATAGGGCTATTGCACGCAAGTAGCCTTGTCGAGGTTCCTACCGCTTGCTACGGAGATTTGAGCTCCGCTCTTAAGTTTATAACTGCGATTATTATTGGGTCTTGCTATGTGGTCTATGTAGTCCAGAGCTACAAAACCGCCACAAAAGAGTTAGAGAGCGAGCCGGAGGACATTCCTGAGCTTTACCTCACTAAGCTTTTTCCGCTCAAAAACTCAAATTCAAAAAATTCTTTTGTCGCAAGTGTGCTTATCCAGGTAGGTCTCGGGCTTGCTGGAATTATTTATTTTGCGCATCATTTTGTGCATGGAGTCGAGCACCTCTCTGAAATCTTCTCTATTAGCCCGCTTGTCTTGAGCTTGATTATCAGCCCTATCGCTACTGAACTCCCCGAAAAAGTAAATAGCTGGATCTGGTCAGGGGAGGGTAAGGATACCCTTGCTATGGGTAATCTATCGGGCGCGATGGTCTTCCAGTCAGCGATCCCGTCTATGATTGGCGTTATGCTCACTCCCTGGATTCTAAACCAGACCGTCCTTATCTGCGCGGGTCTGAGTATCGCATCAGCATTGATTTTGCTGGCGACCATCCAGATCAAACAAAAAATTAATTACAAGGTTTTACTTGCCATCGGTTCGCTTTATTTGGTTTATTTATTTTATATTTTAGGATCGCTATGATTTTGGAGCTGAGTAATTTTTCGCTAAGATTTCCAGAAACTAATTTTACAGCGGTAAATAATATTAGCTTCTCTATTAATTCTGGTGAGATTCTTGCTCTGGTGGGAGAAAGCGGAAGCGGCAAATCTCTAACTGCCTTGTCAATTATGGGCTTGGAGCCTACCAAATCCGAGCTGTTAGGAAAAATAAAATTTGGGAATAATATACTTTTGGACTCTTTTGAGTTCAGCGCCTCAAGCTCAAGGCAGTACCCAAGAAATTTTCGCGGCCAAAAAATCGCCCTCATCCCCCAGGACCCGCTAAGCGCTCTGAATCCGATGTTTAGCATCGAAAACCAGTTAGAAGAAGCTTTTGAGATTTATCATCCCAGCACTTCAAGACCTGAGCTTGCAAAAATCTGCCTAACCGCTCTTGAGCAAGTCGGTATCGCCGATCCAGCCAGATGCCTAAAATCCTTTCCCCATGAGCTTTCTGGCGGAATGCGCCAAAGAGTTATGATAGCGATGGCGATTATTAACGGACCTGAGCTTTTGATCGCTGATGAGCCCACCACCGCCCTGGATGTCACTGTCCAAGCGCTAATTCTGGACTTGCTGAAGTCTCTCAATAAAACTATTTTATTTATTACTCACGATCTTGGCGTAGTCGCCGAAATCGCCGATAGAGTACTCGTGATGAAACAAGGTCAAATAGTGGAATCTGGCTCTGTTTTTGATATTTTTGATAAACCCCAAGAGACTTACACTCAAGACCTGCTTAAGGCTGTGCCTAAGCTTTAAGGGATTTTTTTAAGCTCGTAAAAATACCTAAAACCTTAACCCAAGCTTAATTATGGTTTGTATTAATGCGGGCAGATATGAATAGAGTAATGCCAAGAACTGTTAATGCTCAAAGCTCAGGAATTAATAACCAGAGTATTAATTCAGAACAAGTAAATTATCAAGAAAAACCAAGGGCTTTACCAAATAGTACTAGCGAACTAGCTTTTTCAAGACCAGGATCCCAAGAAGAACTAAGAAAAAGATTCAAATCACCACTTATCACCCAAGCTACACAAGAACAAAAATCAGGTTCAATTTTTGATAAATTTTTTAGAGCCTAAACAAAAGCTGGCACTAAAGTTTTTTTATGCTTCTCATAAATAGCCACTTGGCTTATATCCAGCTCCCTGAGCAGGTTTTCAAGCTTGTCATAATTATGGCAGAGATCGTTTGCCGTATGTGCGTCAGCCGCGATGGTGAAGGTTATACCTTTTTGTTTTGCCATTTGGATAATTTTATTATCCGGGTAAATCTTACCAGTGGGCTTGCGGATACCAGCAGTAGAAATCTCAATAGATAAATCATGAGACTTAATCACATCGAGGGTTTCGTGATAAATATCATCCATGTTAATAGTCGGGAAAAAATTAAAAATCTTGATCAAATCCAAATGCGCCATCGAGTCCACCAGTCCGGAGCTTGCAATAGTGCGGATATTAGAGTAGTACTCGACATAAAGTTCGTTTATATCGTAGTTGGCATACTGAGGTATATAGTGAGGATGATCAAAAGGAAAATCCTTCACAAAGTGAACTGACCCTAAAACAAAATCTAATTTATCCCAATTTTTTTCTACCCATTTTCTACCCTCGGCGCTGGTTTCAGGATCATTATCCAGCTCAATTCCAGAGCGAAACTTAATATCAGGATTATTTTCGCGAAGAGAATCTACCTGATCAAAACACACACCAGCTTTATAACGATCATGATCGGTAAAAGCAATATCTCTAAGACCCAGTTCCCGAGCCTTATCCGCCCAGGGCTGAAGTACTTTTGGTGAGTAGGGAAGATCCTCTCGGTGAGCTTGCGGGTGATTGTGATAATCAGCGTATAACATTTTAGACTCTAGCTAACTTCTCTATATCTCTCATAGTGAGGATTGTAGTGTAGTCCACACCATACTCCTCGAGGCGCGAAGCCGCTCCATCAAGGCGATCGACTATAGCGATCACTTGAAGAATTTCAGCGTCTGCTTCCTGCTGGAGCGTGCGAACCATCTCGATCACATTAAGACCATCGACAACTTCATCAAGCACCAAACACACTTTGGCACCAGGTTTGAGCGGACCTTCGATCCACTTAGAAAGTCCTTGCCTGCGCGCGCTGTAGTTATCACGCACATAAAAACTATCTAACTCTTGCCCGCGAATAAAAGCTAGCTGAGAAGTAGTAGCCGCGATCGAATAAGTATTAGTAAAAGTGCCGCCAATGGCTTGAACATCGTCCTTGAGCTGGTTTAGGACTACCATACTTGATAGGTAAATCCCGCGCGCCGAGAGAAGTGCTTCTTTTAGGTCGAGGTAATTAGTGGTAATGCGCCCTGAAGGCAAGATCGAATCCCCAAAAAAAAGAGCTTTTTGCGAGATGAGCTCTGCTAATTGCTCGCGAGCTTGGTCGTAGCTAATATTCACGATGGAAGAATCTAACTTAGGATTAGATTTGGGTTTATCGTGTCGTTGATGAGGTTTTCTATGTACCATAATTAGTTAATCTTATCACGCCTTAGCATTTCGATCATAGCCCCGATGCTGGCTGATTTTGAGGTTATCAGCTCAAAGCCAGGCAATAAATCATTTACAGTCTCACTTGTCTTAGGTCCGATACTAAGAAATTTTACTCCTGGATGAAATCTTAGTAACGGAGTTATTTCATAAAAGTTTTTGGCTGTCTGAGAGCTTGCTAGACTTATAAAAATTTCTTGATTGCTATCGATAATCTGCTGAAGCTCTAGAACCTGCTCAGGGCTTGGTTGGCGCGCCAGAGTACGGTAAGCAGGAACTATATCAAGTACATAATGCCCAAAAATCTTTTGGCTTAGATCATCGTCCAGATCAGCGTTTCGAGGGATTAGAATTTTTTTTGGTTCAAGACTGGGATTTAGACCATCTGCTGAATATTTGTTTTGGAACTCCAAAAAAAGCGAATCAGAATTAAATTTTGAGGGCACAAAATCCACAGGAAAACCTACTTCTTGCTCCACAAACACTCTGGTAGAGTCGCCTACGCAAGCAATTTTAAGATGCGGACTGAGGTGAAAAAACTGCCCTCCTAGCTCTATTAACCTATCAAAAAAACTTAAAGCAGATTTTTTGCTCATAAAAAAAATCCAATCATAACTGTGGTTGGATTTTATTGCACGGTCCAAAGCCTCATAGCTAGTGGGTTTTGTGAACTGCAAAAGCGGCAAAGAAAAAAACTCCAAATCTAAATTTTTAAATTCTTGAATAGTATCAGCGTTATCTTCAGAAGAACGAGTCAGCACTAAGACTGGCATAAAATTACGAACCTAAGCGATATCCAAAACCTCTAACGGTTTGAATAATTTTAGGTTTATTCGGATCTACTTCAATTTTTTGGCGAAGCCAGCAAATATGCACATCGACTGTCTTTGAGTCACCATCAAAATCTAGACCCCAAACTTTTTCGATCAATTCATCACGGGAATAAATTCTCTTAGGATTAGACATAAAAGTCTCTAGCATAGAATACTCTCTAGGAGAGAGATTCAGCTCTTTATCTTCAAGCCAAGCTCTATGAGTCTTAGTGTCAAGAATGATATTCCCGAATCTTACGCGCTTAGGGTGAGCGGCGTTGGGTTGCTGGGCGCGCCTGATGGCTGAATTCACTCTTGCCATCAACTCCTCCCAGTTAAAGGGTTTGGTGATGTAATCATCAGCGCCAGCCGTTAGACCCTCGACGATATCCTCTTTTGCGCTTTTACCAGTGATCATAATTACTGGCACAAAATTTTGGTTGAGGCGAATTTTTTTAAGTACATCTAGCCCAGAGACATCTGGCATACTCCAGTCAAGAAGAATCAAATCAGGCTCTTCAGAATCGTACATATTAAGAGCTTGCTGGCCGTTGTAGGCAACTGCTGTATCAAAACCTTTTTGGCGAAGTGTATAGGACATCGGATCCACCAAATTCACTTCATCATCTACTAACAAGATTTTTAAACCCATCTTAATAATTTATATACCACTATTTCTTAACCTTTAAACAACTTAGAATAAAGGTTTGTTAAGAAGGTTATGCTTTAGATAAATTCATGTAGCTCTCATCGCGGCGTGAAGCAAGATCAGCTCCGACTTGTTGCCAAGCTTCGTTAGCCGCCATCCGCGCGTAAGCTAATCTAGCTTTACTAACGGTAAGGTCTTGACGTAAATCAGAAGCTGAAAACTCGTCACAACCAAGAATTTGGCGCTGGAATTTAACTTCGGTTCCTGCAATTTTGGTTTGGAGCTTATCGGCAGACGCGTTAAAAAGCGCTCCGGATAGAACAGGATTAGAACCGCCACTGTTTTGACCAAATTTAGACCCAGGAGACCCCATAGCAATAATTATTACACAAAGATTAAATTTTTGCCCAGAAATTTTTATTTTGCCTACAAGGTCGCAGGCTAAAATGTAAATCTGTGGACGACCCCATACAAAAAATTAAAGATATCGCTGATATTGTCGAGCTGGTTTCCGAAATCATCCCCGTGAAACGCTCAGGCGCGAGCTATGTGGCGATTTGTCCTTTTCATAGCGATACCCGCCCGTCCATGCACATCAGTCCAGCCAAGGGGATTTATAAATGTTTTAGTTGCGGGGCGGGCGGTGATGTTTTTAAATTTTGGCAGGATTATTACCAAAAAGATTTTAAAGACACGCTCAAAGACCTAGCTGAAAAATATGGGATCGAGCTAAATTACATCGAGCCCGAAAAACAAAAAGACAATAATCTAAAAATTCAAATGCACCAAATCGCTGAGGATTATTACCACCAGCTCTTGCAAGCCGCTCTGCCAGCGCAAAAGGCGCGCGACTATCTTAACGAAAGAGGGTTTAATACTACCAGCATTAATAATTTCAAGCTGGGATTTTCGCCTGATGACGAGGATTGGCAAAAGCTTATAAAAATTCTAAAAGAAAAACTTCAAGTTAGTAATGAGCTAATTGAGAGCGCTGGGCTGGCTGTGAAGAGCTCTAAAAATGAAAATTATTACGATAGATTTCGCGGGCGACTGATGATCCCCATCCACGATGAAAGGTCGCGCCCGATTGGGTTTGGGGCGAGGATACTACCAGGCTCCAAGGATGATAACGGCGCTAAATATATAAACTCTCCCGAGACAGATATTTATCAAAAGGGTGCGACTCTATTTGGATTGGATCTCGCCAAAGCCACTATCCGTAAGGAAAACGCTGTAATTCTGGTGGAGGGATTTTTTGATTTAATCTCCTTGCATCAAGCCGGCATCACCAATGTAGTCGCTAACCAAGGCACTGCTCTAACAGCTCGCCAGATCAAACAACTAGCCAAATTTACCGAGTCTAAGCGCATTTATCTATGTTTTGATAGTGATCAAGCTGGTCAAAACGCCTCAGATAAAGCCTGCCAGCTCATAGCTGAAGTGCTGGGGAGTTTTGATTACGAGCTTAGAATCATAAAAGTGCCAGGACAAAAAGATCCAGATGAATTTATAAAAACCAATGGCAGTGAGGCTTTCC
This sequence comes from Candidatus Caenarcanales bacterium, assembly GCA_044351165.1. GTDB lineage: Bacteria > Cyanobacteriota > Vampirovibrionia > LMEP-6097 > LMEP-6097 > JBEAYS01. The sequence goes on from JBILGG010000012.1 coordinate 9,335, forward strand.
GGGAGCTGATAAAAAACGCTCCTCTATATATCGATCATAAAATAGACATAGCTGTTCAAGAGCTCGCCCAAGACCCGTCAGCAAGCCCGTTTGAAAAAAATAAAAAACTAAAAGAGCTTGTCAAATACCTAAGTTATCTCAATAGCAAAATCCTGGTTAATGAGTATCAAAAAATCATCGCCTTTAAGCTAAAACTCAGTGAGGATCTGGTTTTTAGCGAGACCAACAAACTCCTAAAAGAACTTAAAAACGAAGATCAAAATCCTTACGAAGCTACTCCCCAAAGACCAAAAAATAATTTTACTAACCATAACGGGCATGTGATTTATACCTCAAATCCGCTCAATAGCATAGAACAAGAGCTTTTGATCTTGGCTCTAAGAGACCAAAATATTTTATTCAAGCTAATAAACGAAGAACTCCAGCTCTCAAACCCTGATCACAAGCAGATTCTAGAGACCATTGTGGATAGTTGTTTTGAGCATAGTGAATTAGACGATGTCAATTTAAAGTTTCAATTTTTGATGGAGAGGCTCTCTGCTAATAGGGAATTGAGTAAAACCCTGGCGGAGCTTGGGATTAAACTTGAGCAAGATATAGCCAGCGATAACCGTGAAGAGCGGTATCAAGAGCTTATAAAAAGAATAAAAGAATCTCAGTTAAAATCAGAATTCAAAAAATTAAAAGACCAGCTCAGCGCGCTCCATGATGAAAGTCCTGAGTGGCTAATTATCCAGGCTGAAAAATTAAAAATCGAGCAAGAGATTCACAGACTTAGAGTTTAGGAATGATAGATATTATCTGCCATCTGCAGACATTGTCTACGAATATACGCTAAACAACAATAATACTCACAGAAATATTGTCAGAAGAGTATTATTTGGACTTTAACGTATATCCGTAGACAATGTCTGGAAGGGTAGAAGGGTATTATTTGGATTTAAGCGTATATTCGTAGACAATGTCTCAAAGCGGAGACCAAGGGCTTGCCCCACGATTTCGTCTATCATCTTGATAGACTCACAAAAATCTTGATCCTCAAGGCGCGCCCTGGAATACTCACGCACAAAAGAATCTAATTTATCACCAGAGATATAATTAGCAGGCTCTAGCCCAGAACCAAATGTACAAGAGGGTTTTGAGTTGAAGTCAATAATTTTAATTTTACAGCTTGGGCTAAAATCCATAACTGGATTTCTTGAATCTATCCCGAACACTAAAATATCAGCGTCCGCCACAAAAGCTTTTACCTTGTCCATGTGATAGCCGTATTTGGACCTGAGGTAGTTTATAGAATCTAATCCTGGAGTGGATTTGAAGCGAGCGATTTGACCTGATGACGCGCTTATGCGATGCACCAGATAAATATTTTTAGGATTAACACCATACGCAACAAGTGACTTACAAGACTCTAGAGAAGTGCTCCCTGAGCCTAATACAACCACCTTAGTAAATTCAATATCAATAAAATTTACAAGAGCTTGCTGTAAGGCAATCTGGCAATAAGAAATTTTTTCTTTTAAAACCCGCTCAGTGATTATGTCTTTGAGCTTGATGGCTGTTTCAAGTAGCTCAAGCCCACGATTAGACATATAGCCCATGATAATCGCTTGCCTAAAAGAGATTTCGATCTGGTGGCTGATTTCTGATTCACCAATCAGACCACTATTAAGACCACAAAAGGTTCTCAGGAACTGGTATTCAGCTTTTTTACCTGTTAGCACCCCAAGATCTATTTCAGATTTTGTGATGGACTTAATCGCTAATTGGATTTGTTGGATATTTTCAGATTTATTGACGGGGTCTTTTAAAAAGGCGAGAATCTCAAATCTGTTACAAGTCGAAATCAAGGCTATTTCATCAATAAAGCCCAGCGACTTGATTGAATCCAATAAAAGCGGATATTCATCATGAGGAATTTTTACAGATTTTAGCTCTTGACTCGTACAAAACTTAAGCTCAGCAGAGAGAGGATTCTGCTGTTGATTTTTTAATGAGATTCCTAAATATACTAAAGGCAAGATAAGTTAATTATACTACGAAGCAAAATCACAATATTTTTTTATCAGACATCGTGAACAAGCGGGCCGTCTAGCCACGCAGGTCTCGCGCCCATGCGCTATTAACCACAGCGAAAAATTATCCCAATATTTTTTGGGGACTAATAAGTTTAAATCTTGCTCAATTTTCACAGGATCCTTTTGGCGACTGAGTCCTAGAAGATTTACAATTCTTTTTACATGAGTGTCCACCACCACGCCCTCAGATTTTTTAAACCAATTACCTAAAACCACATTAGCTGTTTTTCGTCCCACACCAGCGAGCTGGACGAGTTTTTCCATCGAATCTGGTACTTGAGAATCATGTTCAATAACCAAAACTTGAGCCATTTTTATAAGGTTTTTGGCTTTGTTTTTGTAAAAGCCGCAGGATTTGATTATTTTTTCGACATCCTTAATTTTTGCCTCGGCAAGAGTTTTCGGGTCTGGGTAAGCCCTAAAAAGCCCAGGCGTGACCATATTGACCCTATCGTCTGTGCATTGAGCAGAAAGACAAACCGCGCAGAGCAATTCATAAGCATTTTTATGAGTCAAAAAACACTCAAGCTCGCCGTATTTTTCTTTTAATTTTTTGATTATAATTTTTGTATTTTTTATAAGTAAATCCTTATCTTTCATAAACTGCTATATTAATTATTATCGGGCCGGATGAATAAAACACCTACTAATCTAATTATTGAGCAAATGGAATTAGGTCCAATGCAAAACTATATTTATTTTATAGGAAATTCTCGCACAAAAGAAGTAGTAGTTGTAGATCCAGCCTGGGATGTGCCAGCCATCATGGAAGCTGCCGACAAAAAACACTACACCATAAAAGGTGCTTTAATCACTCACGGACACCCGGATCACACCAATGGCATTAATGCTCTACTCGATCGTATCGATGTCCCTGTCTACGTTTCAGCTCAAGAAGCTTTTTATTACAAGCCCATCGGCGAAAACATAAAAGAAGTCGGTGAAAATTTTTCACTAGAACTTGGAGAAGTAAAAATAGATTTTTTACACACACCAGGTCACACACCTGGCTCCCAGTGCTTTTTGTGTGAAGGTAATTTGATTTCGGGCGATACTCTTTTTTTGGATGGTTGCGGGCGCTGTGATTTGCCTGGCGGAGACGCTGAAACGATGTTTGATTCGATCGCAAATAAACTTCTAAAACTTCCTAATAACACCGTTATCTATCCAGGACACAATTACCATCACCTTCATAGCGACACTCTAGAAAACCAGAAAAAAACAAATCCATATTTGGATTGCGATAATCTTCATAAATTTACAGCAAGGAGAATGGGTAAATGAGTATAAAACTTTTAATAGCCTGCCCCGATCAAAAAGGCATAGTTTACGAAGTAACTAAATTTGTTTTTGAAAATGGCGGCAATATTATTGACTCTCAGCAACACTCTCTGGGACTGGATTCGCACTTTTTTATGCGCCTGGATATCGATCCTAACGATATGAACTGCACTAGCCAGGAGCTTAGCGAAAAATTTTCAGCGATCGCAAAAAAATTCTCTATGAATTTCAAATTCAGTCAGGGAGCCAAAAATATGGCAGTCTTGGTTTCCAAGTACGATCACTGTCTCTATGACATTCTCCAAAAACACAAATACGGAGATATAAAAGTAAATATTCCACTTATAATTTCTAATCATCCTGATTTGAGGCACGTAGCTGATAGTTTTGGAATTAAATATTTTTACT
>JBILGG010000154.1:0-4124 GCA_044351165.1 Candidatus Caenarcanales bacterium
TTGATGAGCTTGGATGAGAATAATAAAATTTTTAAAATCATACAAATTTTTTGTTTGGGCTTACTGAGCTTAGTAATTATCTCGCAAGTGTTTCTTGGATTTTTTGAACACGGGCTAGTACTGGGAGAGCTAGTCAGTAAGAGCGTTTTAAGGATGATAAAGTTTTGGTTACTAATACTTTTGATTCCGTTTTTTATGGAAATTTTGGTCTTAATAACTAATATTTTGCAGAATTGTTTTGTGTTTATTACCAGCCAAATAGATTACCAGCCCAGCGACTATCTTACAAAACTAAAACAAAACTGGACCGCGCTTGCTAATAACACCGGCTATATCCCTGCTCTGGTGCTGAGTGTGGCTGATTTGATCGGGCAGATTTATTGCTTGATTTTTATCGGCGGGATAATTCTGAGGCTGACTCTGGGTAAGATCTTCTCGCCGCTCTGGGCGCTGGCTCTTGCTATAGACGGGCTTAATAGCAGAGCCATGAGCTCTGTTACTGAGTGGGTGAAGGCGCTTTTGTTTTTGGCTAGTTTGCCGGTATTTTTCTTGGTTTTTAATCAAATATTTATGGAGCTGGAGATTATAGATATACCTTTTATCTATATTTCGCTGGATTTAGCTAAATTCTATCTTCTACCGAGGTTTTCTGAGCTGATTTTAGGGGATAGCCAGAGCAATAATATTAATGTTTTTTACGGTTATAAACAGATTAGCTCAGAAATAAATGATTACATCCACGAAATGAAAAACATCATATACAATCAACAATTAGACACCAGATCATAATGGATACTCTAAACCTTTTTTTAATAGCAATTTTTTTAGTAGCGGTTACGGCTGGTATTAGTTATTTTGTTTTTATTGCTAAAGTTCAGGACTACGAAAACAGAATCAAGAAGCACGCTCTTGCGCTACTAGCCTTAAATGTATCGCACCTGCATGATTCTGCTAATTATTTTTCGTTAATTAGAAACAACCTCGAAACAGCTGATCCAAAGTCCCTAAATAATTTTTGTAAGGGAGCGCAATTCCACTTCCGGTCATTGTTTGAAGATCTCAAGCTAAGTATTGAGGAGCTCGAAGTTAGTTCTCTAAAAAGCGAAAAATCCAGGCTTTCGATATATCAAATCGCCGCTGTGGATCTAAAAGATCTTCTAGAGCTGGAGCTTTTGCAAATTAGCAATTTTAATAGGCTTGAGATCGTCGATAAGACTAATGCCCAAAACGCACTTATTAATGGCAATTTCACACTTTTATCTAAGGCTATTATAAATCTTGTCGAAAACGCTCTCCAGCACACAAAAAACAAAATCAAACTTAGCTTAATTGATAATGGCTCACATTATGAGATCCAAGTTAGCTCCACCGGCAGAGGTATCCCCGAAGCGGTAATAAACGAGATAAAAATCCGCGAACTTAATATTAGTAATCTTGGTCATGGTCTGTCTGGATTATCAGAGATTATGGAATTTCATCACGCTGAAATTCGCATCGATAACCTGCTCACTGACGGCGCTTGCATTAGATTAATATTCAATAAATACCTCTCCAAGCAAATAAAACCAAAATCCAGCTTAAGTAAAACCATCACCAGACCGCCTAGAAACCAATCAGCAAGCAAGATTAGCTATATTATGGTCTCTGCTTTTGTTTTGGTGTTTTTGGTGGGAGGACTTGTTTACTACTCTTATAACCGCAAACAAGCTAATAGTTTTTACGATAAGCAAACCCGGCAATTTTCTCGTATCTCAAAAGATCGTTTACTGACAGAAAAAAAACTATTCTTCAAAAACGAATTAATTAATCTAAGTAGGTTAACAGCTAACTACGATTACCAAAACGAAACCGCAACGGAAGAAGTAAAAGCTAAAATCCTTGATAACATCAATCCTAATTATAGAGATTTTATTAGCTTGATTTTACTTGAATACCAATACTCCATCGCGCCAAGCGAGTATCTCGAAAAACTTGAGCAAGAAGCTCTCTCTTTGATCCGCCAATACCCCAATTCCAAGCATCTTAATTATCTCTGTTCTCGTTACTATGACCAGCAAAACCACTCCTCAAAAGCTTTTTATTATAAACTTAAGTTTTTAACTAGTAACCTTGTCGAAGTTTTTTACGGTGAACCAGAAATTACTACGATCAAAAAATTCAATTCTAATAGCGACAAAAACGAAATTATTAGTAGTTATCTAGCAATAAACGCTAGTTTAAACATCGCTCCAGCTAAAGAAGATAAAGACCCCGAGACCAGCTCAGTAAGCGGGTTTATCGAAGATGAGGACCTGCTTAACGGAGATGCTCTTACTAATACTCGCCCTATAGGCGAGACTCTCAGCGAAGAAGAAAAAAAGCTCATCGAGCAGGCTGAAACCCTGATTAATACCCAGAACAAAAAGCTAGGGATTTAGACCTTGCTACAAATCCTCCACCCGAAACTCGCTATAACCTTCATAAAAATAGCTCACGTCAATCCCTTTTATAAACAGGGCTCTATCGTCTATTAACCCCGTTAGAGCATTAGCGAGAAGTGTTTTTATTTCTAGATCTTTTACCACGCTCCGCTTCATCGCTGATAGGTACTCATCTTTATTCACCAAATTCCAGTCTATGACTTGCTTGAGCTCTTTTTTTAGAATCAAATCCAGCCAAATGCGCGTAGCGCGCCCATTACCCTCACGAAAAGGGTGCGCGATATTCATTTCTACATATTTGGAGATGATCTGCTCGTAAGTATTCTGAGGCATTTTGTCGATATTTTCTAAACAAGCTTTTAAATACATAGCAGGCGCAAACCTAAAATCATCTTTAGAAATATTTACATCCCGAATAAGACCCGCAAAACCATAAATATCCCCAAATAAATAATCATGAATAAAAGCAAGCCCTTTAAAAGTGCCTATTTCAGCTCTCTCAATATCACCTGAATCCCATAATTGCTTAGCAGATTTTTTGCTTATTTTTTCTTGGGTGCTTGTAAGCTGAGCTTGATCTAAAATATTTAATTTATTTTCAAGCACCATAACACACTCTCAGACCCGGTTACCAAGAGGGTTTTGGGCTAAGTCCATAATCTTATCTGCGACCTGCTCGACACTTAAATTATCAGTATCAATTTCAAAAGCCAAATCTGCTTTTTTTAGAGGCGCTATATCGCGGGTAGAATCTAGCTTATCGCGCTCCTTAATCTCTTCTATTAACGCATCCAAGCTCACGGTTTCGCCTCGAGCACTTAGCTCTTGGAACCTTCTTCTAGCGCGGATTTCAGGAGAAGCCGTCAGGAATATCTTAGTGCCCGCTTCTGGAAACACGACTGTGCCGATATCCCGCCCGTCCATAATTACATTATTTTTTTGGGCAAGCTGGCGCTGAAGAGTGAGGAGTTTAGAGCGCACCTGCCCAAACGAAGCGATATAGCTAACATGCTGACTAATAGTATTAGAGCGGATTTCAGAGGATAAATCTCTATTACCCGCAAAAACTTTTTTACTATTATCCTGCAAGTCGATCTCAAGCACCGCAAGAATCTCTTCTAAAATCTTAGCGTTAGTGCTGTTATTGGTTTTATCGACACTCATATTATGAGCGCTGAGATATTCTAGCCACAAAAAAGCCACCACTCTAAACATCGCACCAGAATCTATATATAAATAATCAAGCTTGCCGGCGATGATCTTGGCGACTGTACTTTTGCCGCTAGCGGCAGGCCCATCGATAGCGATAATCTTATACTCAGACACTAAATTGACTCACTTACTTGCGGATTCAGCTTAAAAGTTTCTCTTTTTTCAAAATATCTATTAAGAGCATTTAAATACGCCTGCGCTGAAGCTAGCAATATATCGGTGTTTGCTGAGTGTCCGCTATAAATACTCTTGGTTTTATCATCTTGAATCCTGATAATCACCTCACCGAGCGAATCTATACCTTCTGTTACTGACTTCACCGAGAATTCTATCAGGGTACAATCCGCTCTAGTCAGTTTCTGGATACACTTACAAATCGCATCCACAGGACCAGTGCCCAATTCAGCACCTTTAAGGATATTAGTTTTATCACGCTGATCTTGAAGCATGACACTTGCTGTCGGCAGACCACTAGAGCCGCAAGTTACTTGA
>JBILGG010000155.1:0-4110 GCA_044351165.1 Candidatus Caenarcanales bacterium
ATGGGGTTTTTATTTGTTTTTTTTTATAATCCAGCCTGCTGAGCTAAAAGCTTGCCTATGGTCTTTACGAAATCTTCTCTTTGCCAGCCTCTAATCCCCTCACCAATAATCTCCTCAAGCGCGATCGGACCAGCCTTAGGCGCGCCCGGCAAAGCCTCCTTCAGCCAATACTGAGACTTAAGCACATTTAGCCCCAAGCCCACTACTAAATAAAAGGTTTGCTCATGGCTAAAATTTTCTACTAATATCCCTGCTAATTTTGAGCCCTCAAAATAAATATCATTAATCGGTTTTACATAAAACCTATCGTTTTGAAACTCTGATTTTAGAGCTTGAGTAATTAATTCAGCGATTTTTAAAGTTAGCGCTTGATTATCGGCGCAAGTATTCACAGGTCCCAGATTATAAACGAAGCTTACATAAATCCCAGCGCCCGCTGGTGAAGCCCAGGATTTACCGTAGGAGCCGCGTCCGCTAGTCTGTTCGCTTGCCATAATGATAGCCATGTCAGAATTCTCAAAGCCAGTATTAATAAGGATTTCAGAATTTTTAACCAAGTTTTTTGCGTGGTCTTGAGTAGAGCTGAGTGTTTCGTAGTTTAAGAAAATTGGCATAAAGGTGAATCAATACATCATTTGGACTAGGTTGTTTTAGCAAAAATTGCCATAGAATATTATATATGGTTCTAAATTTTGATTTTGATGATACGCAAAAAGATCTTCTGAGAATGGCGCGTGATTTTGCCGAAAAAGAGATCAAGCCGCAGGCCGAGCATCACGACAGAGAAGCTAAATTCCCTCTTGAAATCGCCCAAAAAGCTTTTGAGGTGGGGCTGATGAATCCTGGATTCCCTGAATATGTCGGAGGTTTGGGACTTGGAATTATTGAAGAATGTATTATCGCTGAAGCTCTAGGATGGGCTTGTACAGGGATTTCTACGGCTCTTGGAGCTAATATGCTAGCGGCGGCTCCCTTGCTTGCTGTCGATGATCAGAGCATAAACAAAAAATTCTTAGGCCCGATGATGGAAGAATTGCAGTTCGCTAGTTACTGTGTAACCGAGCCAGGATGCGGGTCTGATGTGGCTGGGACCAAGACCACCGCCAAAAAAATCGGTGATGAATATGTTATAAACGGAGCCAAGCAATGGATTACGGGCGCTAAGTACGCTAAATGGTTTTATGTTTTGACTTCTACTGATAGCTCTGCTGGCCATAAAGGGCTCTCAAGCTTCGTTGTGCCGGCTGATACACCGGGAATCACCGTCCAGAAAAAAGAAGATATGATGGGTCAGCGCGCTTCAAGCACGCACGCTATAAGTTTTGATGATGTAAAAGTGCCATCAGCTAATTTACTTGGTCAAGAAGGTGATGGATTTAAGATCTCCATGAAAGCCTTCGACAAGACCAGACCCGGCGTGGCGGCTGGAGCCTGCGCCATTATCAGATCAGCACTAGAATACGCTAAGCAATACGCTATCGAGCGCACCTCGTTTGGAGTGCCAATCGCTATGCACCAGGCAATAAGTTTTATGATTGCCGAAATGGCGATGAAGTACGAAGCCGCTTGGCTAATGACTTTGAAGTCCGCTTGGATGATAGATGGCGGTAACCGCAATACCAAGTTTGCATCTTTTGCAAAGGGATTTGCGGCTGATGCCGCGATGGAAGCCGCTACCAATGCCGTACAGGTCTATGGTGGCTACGGCTACTCCAGAGAATTTCCTGTAGAGAAGCTAATGCGCGATGCTAAGATTTATCAAATCTACGAAGGAACTTCCCAAATCCAGCGATTAATCATCGCAAAAGAATTATTCTTGAGATCAGCATAAATAATTAAATCTTAGGTATTATGCCTAAAGTTTTTCACCTAGTTTGCCGATACTAACCTAAGTAGGTTAAAAAAGGAATCTGGGTAATGAAAAAATTTTATTTAATATCTTCGCTGTCGGTTTTAAGTCTTTCTGCTATCTCAGCAGCTAATGTAAATAATAGAAGCGCCAAAAAAATAAGACCCAGCGCCAGCCAAGCCTGTCAAACTACTCAAGTGGGAACTGCCAATGTAACTGTTTGTGTGGATGGTCCTGTAGCAAGCTCGAGCCTATCAAGAGAGCAACTATCAACTATTCAACAAGTTGCAAGCAATCTTTTTAAAAGACATGCAAGAATGAATTCAAAAGCTTGGGTTAGTCCTGGATATGCTCCTGATGATGGTTTTAACGGCGGGGACGACGAACACACTGGAGGTACTACAGGGACTTCGGGACCAAGTGTTACTACTTATCCAAAACAGATTTTTGTTAGTACTGAATCAGATTATACTTATGCTTACTATCAAACAGATACCTATTTTGATCCTGGTGACTATGGACCTGAAATGTAACTCTATCAAGCTACTGTGTCATTGTTACCAGGTAAAATCCCATCAGTTAAAGTTTGAATTGTAAAATCTACAAGCTTTGAGTGTTTTAATTTTTGTTCAATTGCTGCAAAAGTAGTCGGAACTGGTCTGTTGTCATGCTGTACTACTAACTTTTCAAGCTGAACACGATTATTGGCTAAAGATCTGGATAAATTACCTACTAAAGAAGAAGCGGATAAATTCGACATATTAGAATAATTTTGTAAAGAGTACCACCATTCCATATTAAGTATTCTAATTTGTTTTGTAGTATCCCGGTTATTTTTTAGAGAAGTTCTAAAAAGATTGAATCTTTCTTCTAGTTTTAAATCAACTCTTTTTAGTAATTCATCATATTCGCGCATCTGGAATTCGTTACTGAAATCTAGACGATTTCCATATCGTGCCAATAAATCCCTGTACGCAGGCGCCAATTCTTGACTAATGCTTTTTTCTGATTCAAGCTGAGTCATTTTAATATGGGTTTGCAAATTTTTTCGATAGGCCTCAAAAAACTTCCCATTCCTATCTGCATCTTTATTGTCTGGTAAAATATTTATAAGATTATCAACAGATTTAAAAGGTGAAAAACATAAATTAGCCGTTTCTGGCTCTACTATAATTCTGAGCTTACCATTTGGATTTATAAAAGCATAATATGGGCAAAAAACACGGTCTGTTATTCGGAAATCATCAAAACTAGTTTTAAAAAAGTCTTCGGCACTCTCATAATATGTTTTATTAGTGAGTGGATTAATAGCTTTCGTTGGATCGATATTAGGTGTATCTTTAAAAGCTTCCCTGAGAGCATTCTCTAAATTTTCTTTATTAAATCTTCTAAGACTCCTAGATACTATTTTCACAGAACCATCACTCTCTTCTTTAAAAGAATAACGGAGAAGTCTTTTTGTGAAGTTTTTTGGAACGATTATAGATCCAGGCTCAAGATCTATAAATTCAGGAATATCTAAATTACCCTCTCCAAATAAAGTCTCTTTAGCATCTTTGTTAAATTGTTCATTTTCGCTTTTTAAGGAGTTTAAAAACTTATTTAAATCTTCTAAAAATATATTTTCATAAAGAAGATGACGCCCAGGATCATTTATAGCCGCGTTAGTTATTCTAAAATCTTTTGCTAAATATTCCTGGTATTGAACCTCGTTATATTTATCAACACCCAGAGTAGCAAGTGCACCTGTAAACAACGCAGCACCAGCAACTGCAAAAAACTCTCTTCTACCGATATGAGTGCCTTGAAGAGTTTTAATATAATCTACTACTTGCTTAGGAGTGGGCTTAAGAATTTCATTTTCCCAGAAATGTTTAAAAATTTGATTGAATTTTGACTCTATCTCCGACCTGTATTCAACTCCAACACGAGTATTACAAACATCAAGTATTCTTTTAGACAAATCTTGCCTATTCTGTTCTCTTGTAAACGAATATTGTTTAAATTGATGCGATAGTTCGTTAGATAAAGAAATTCTTCCTTCTATTGGTTTGAATCTAGCATTTGTTATTTTAGAAATTTTATCAAATAACTTCGATATAAATTCAAAATTATCTAATTCTTCTTTTAGTGGTTCAATCAAACTTTTCTCTGTTTTGTTTAAACCTGGGACCAATTGATTAGCTAAAATTGATAATTGTGAATAGAGCTGATTTTGATCTTCAGGACTAATGATTTCAAATTGTGACTTTAAAAAAGAA